>DAOVVY010000130.1 GCA_030636885.1 Candidatus Nanohaloarchaea archaeon | reverse complement strand
GAATCTTTGTTTATTCAACCGAGCTTGAATCATTAGTTATTTTTTTTATAATTGCATATGCAATTACATCAATTAATGTGTGCGTTTGTTTTTTTATAATTGATATTGGCTCATTACTTGAATCCAATCCGAAGTTATCAGTCCATGTATAAGTTTTAAAAAAATTATATTTAAAAATACAGAAATTTGGTTTATGTTTGTCGATTATATTTGTTTTAGGTTTCTCTATTTCTGAATCCTTACCAGTGGGTTTCCCTTTAATTATGGATACATATTTTTCGAAAGGTTTAATTCCCTTCAATAATTTATCTTTATATCCCTCAATAATTTCATCATTTCCCAAATGAAATATGACTTTTGGGGAATAATGTGTTAATTTGTTAAATGAAGCAATAAGATTTGAAAATCGATCATCACCTTTAGGTTTTATAGACGCTTCATAGTGCGCAATATTATCCTCAATAAGCTTAGAAATGTTTTCTAGGGGATCAATTTCGGATACTGTTTCTGAAGCAGTACCAACAGAGTCATAGCAATCCTTATGCCCTAATAAATATTCCATTAAGTTTGAATTGTTTATATGTAAGTGGATTACGTTTGCACCAACAAATAGTTCTGGTAATTTTGAAAGTCCCTCTTTTAAATCATATGAGGTATAAGCATCTGACATATTCACCATACCGTAGTTGTCTTTATAAATGTTTCCATCCTACAGGCTTTGAAAAAACAATATTACAAGTATAAATATATAATTATACAATACAAAAATAATCTTATGGTGCAAAGAAATGAGATTGTCGGGTTCCTTAATAAATATCTTAAGATTGATGATGTTGAGGATAAGTACCTTGTCAACGGGCTTTTATTTGAAGGTAAAGATGCCGTCAGTAAAATTGCTTTTGCTGTAGACTCGTCACTTGATACTATCTCTGCTGCACGGGCTGAAGGCGCTGACATGCTGGTTGTTCATCATGGGTTCTTGAGTAAAGTGTCATTGTTTCCCATAGTTCGTCATTTGAAAAAAATGGTTAAAGTTCTTGTTGAAAGTGATGTGTCGTTGTATGGTGCACACATACCACTTGATGTACATCCTGAGGTCGGCAACAATATCGAGCTTTGCCGGATGTTTGATGTAAAGGTTAAAGGTACATTTAGTCATGGGTTTTGGGGCGAGTTCAGGAAAGAAATTGATATGGATGCATTTGTGGATGATATTGATGGTCGCTTGAATACCAAATGCAATGTTTTTGATTTCGGGAAAAAGAAGATTAAGACGGTGGCATTTGTATCTGGCGGTGCACAATATGACATACTCCCTGCGATGCTATCTGACCTTGACTGTCTTGTTACCGGCGAATGTTCACATACCACTTACTTAATTGCAAAAGATGCAGGGATGAATATGATTTCCGCTGGGCATTATGCGACTGAGACTTTAGGTGTTCGCGCACTTTCAAGAATTGTTAAAAAGAAATTCAAGGTTGAGACCGTGTTCATTGATAAGCCTACGGGGTTGTGAATTTTTAACTGGTGTGGGAATCCTTTACCTATATAAAGGTTGATAGTCATTTTTTATTACAATAGATTATAAGGTGAAAATTATGTTGATGCAAGGAGATATGTGGTCATTCCTGTTTTTTGTACTTCTGTTCATATTCGGACCGAAGCTTTACATGTGGCAGATGATGTACAAACTGGAGACTGACCTGAAAAAGCTTGAAGGTTACGCCAAGAAGTCAGAGGCTATCGTTCTCAAACGGATAAGTTCTAAACCTACAAAAGAGATGAAAGAAAAGTTGAATGGTTTCATGGACTTTTTCATAACTGAGCCTATCAACCTTGACCCTGCCGGAATCATCAATAAATTAGATTTCCTGTTGAATGAAAGTGAAAGGAAGTTTGAAGAGTTTGCTCTTGAGATTGATCCTAAGATGAAAGTGAATGATCTGCCGGCTGTCATGATGGGCATGAAAGGTGCACTTGGTGCAAGACAGATATTCAAGATTGTCAGGCATTTCATTGTGATGAGCAAGAAGACAAACAACCTGCAGTTTGCAATGATACTGCAGATGCAGCTTCCAATGCTCATGAAGATCGCAAAAGCACAGGTCAAAGCAACCCGAGCACTTGCAAACGGTATCCCTATCGGTGACACTATCGGTCCATTAGTCGCTGCATCATTTAAGACCAAAGTAGGTACTGAAGTCATCAAAGATGTTGTTGTCAGTGAAGAGAAGATCGAGGGCAAGAAAGTATTTGTCATGAAATCCAAAGGTCCTGAATCAAGGTTGGGTCAGCAGGGTGAAGCTGTCAAGCAGGTCATCACTAAATACAAGATTGACTACATCATCGCAGTCGATGCCGCTGCCAAGATGGAAGGCGAGAAGACAGGTACTGTGTCTGAAGGTGTCGGTGTACCTATGGGCGGTGTCGGCGTGCAGAGATTCAAGATTGAGGAGACCATAACTGACAAGAAAGTCAATGTGGATGCAATCATTGTCAAGCAAGGTATGGTTGAGGCGTCAATACCAATGAAGAAAGAGATATATGACTCGCTTGAACCTGTGAGAGATAAGATCAAGCATTATGTCAAGAAGTCTAAACACAAGAATATCTTGATTGTCGGTGTGGGCAATACTGCAGGGGCCAGCAACACGAATGCTGCAATCAAAGAGTCGGCAATCCTTCTTAAGAAAGACTGGAATGCTTACGCAAAGAAGAAAAAGGAAGAGGCTGAGAAGACAAAGAAATGGTGGAAAGGCTGATTCTTTTCCCTATTCTTTTTTTATTTTT
>DAOVVY010000085.1 GCA_030636885.1 Candidatus Nanohaloarchaea archaeon | reverse complement strand
TTCGCGCCCGTTCTTAGGTCCTTCAAGGTATATGATGATAAGATTCGTATCTTTATCTTTAGCGAAACCATCAACGAGATCACATTCATCAACATCGACCCGGTTCCCGAAACTGACAAACTTGTTTATGCCTATCTTATGTTCGGCGCACCAGTCAAGAAATGCAGTCCCGAAAGACCCGCTCTGCGATATGACAGATATGTTACCTTTTTTAGGTCTCTCCATCCGGTCATAAGGCGAGAATATTGTATCGACACCGCTGTAAGTATCAAGGACGCCGATGCAGTTGGGACCTATGACACGGATATCATTTGTCTTGATTATATTTTTCAGCCTATTTTCAAGTATGATACCGTCACTGCCACTTTCTCTATATCCTGCAGTGATAATGATAATTGATTTGATACCGCAGACAGAACAATCATTAACAACTCGATTTGCAATCCTTGCAGGCACTACAACGACAGCAAGGTCCACCTTATCTTTGATATCTTTAACGCTTTTGTACGCTTTAAGTCCCTCAATAACATATTCAGTTAAATTGACAGGGTATATCTTGCCCTTGAAATTCTTCTTGAAATTGACAAGTATGTTGTTGCCCAGTTTTTTAGGGTCGGCACTCGCCCCTATGATTGCCACACTTTTCGGTCTGAAGAAATTGTCCACCATGATAATTAACCTTTAAAAGATGTCTCATTATCTATTTTATTTGTTATGTATAAATAGATAAGATATATTGAATTAATTATTTCCTAGCTAAATTAAAACATAGAAAAAGAAACATTTAATAATTTATAAAATAAAATTTTATTTATGTCAAAAAATATCTTGTCTTTTGGTGCACATCCAGATGATATTGAATTAGGTTGTGCTGCAACCGAAGCAAGTCTAATAAAAAAAGGACATACAGTTATACATGTCTATGTAACGTCAGGTGAGGCCGGCAGTCAAACAATATCAAGAAATGATTTGAGAAAAACAAGAGAATCAGAAGCAAGAGAATCCGCAAAAGTTCTTGGTGTAAAAGAGGTAATATTTTTAAGATACCCAGACGGTCTTACAGGTTTTACAGAAATGATGAGAATTGAAATAATAAATATTATTAGGAAAATTAGACCAGAAATAATTTTTGTTCATGAAACAAATGAAACTTTTCCAGATCATAAGATTGTAAATGATCTAGTATTAAGTGCTGTGGCTGGTGCCGCAGGACCATGGTTTCAGGAAACTGAAGGAGAACCATACTCAACACCGACCATCTTAGGTTATGAAGTATGGCATCCTTTGAACAATTTTCAGTTTGCAGTAGATATATCAGATACAATAGATTTGAAAATGAAAGCATTATCTTGTTATGAATCTCAGATAGGACCTACAAAATATGATGAAGCATTTAAGGGCTTGGCAAGATATCGCGGAGTGATGACTTGGAAAGGTAAATATGCAGAAGTTTTTGAGGTTATAAAATCAGACAATATATTAAATAAATAACAGATTTTATAATGGTTAAAGAAACAACATATGATCATTTTCAGAACGGCACATAATTAAGTTTGAGAAGCTTGCTATTTATTATTGTATTGTATGAGTCTATGATGTCATCAAAATCTGCCTTAAATCCAGAGAGGAAACGGTTCAGGTCATCTATGTCTTTGATTGCGACATTTACCTCAAAATCAAAATGACCTATCCTTTTTGTGCAGAAGATCACATTCTTTTTATTCAGGCACCATGCAATAAGTTTTTTCTCATCATCTTTTGTCGCATGCCATGTACGTATCATGATGACGTAATGATGGTATTTCATTATATGTTTGATCTTGAAGAACGTAAAGATATGGCAGAAAGATAATTGGTGAACATATTAAACGCAAATGTTGTATCTTTTGAAGGCATGCTTGAAGAGCGGTGGACATCATTCTGCAGAAGAGCAGGCAAGGATTAATTTCAAAAAAGTTTTTGAAAGATTAAGGCAATAAAGATTTCAGTCAACATACGCCTTGATTTTCCCAGTATTCCAGTCAAGGATAATCTTCTGTGCCGCCCGTTTAACATCAACCCTACCACCTTTGATTACAAACCCACGTTTTTTAGCAATAAGTTCCAATAGTTCATCAGAACCCAAGTCATCATCAGTCAACTTGTAGAGTTCTCTGACATTGTTATATTTAGCAGCAGCCACACTCTTAATGAATTCATCAGTTGCATCTTCAATATGCTTCATTTTTTCAGGCCTACCAAAACCTTGAGTTATTTCGATATTCTCACCGAAAGGCACAACACCAGGCGTATCAAGAAGCATAATCTGTGAATTGACCTTTATCCATTGTTCTCCTCGTGTGTGTCCCGGCACAGGTGCAACTCCTGCCGCATGTCGTCCAGAAAGATAATTGATTATACTACTTTTGCCCGTGTTAGGATAACCTGCAACAGATACTTTTATGTTTCCCTTATTTTTAGGTGCATACATGTTAATCATTTTCTTGATATGCGATATGCCCTGTTTCTCTCGTGCAGACACATATATGCAAGGTTTGGTTTTAAGGATTTCTTTATGTGCTTCAGCCACAAGCGCCTCATCAGAGATATCACACTTATTTATGATTACGACCAGTTCTTTACCCATCTTGGCAACAAGCTTCTCAAGTTTTTCAGACCTTGTAGATAAAGGTGCCCGCGCATCCACAACTTCAAGTACCACATCACTGCTCTTGACAGCGTGCATCATACGGTTCCATAAAACACCCATACGTTATCTTTATGTATCAGCTTTATATTTATGCATAGTGCCGAACCATAGATATATATTTGAAAAAGACCAAAAAAGAATATGGATCTTTTGCAGATGTTAAGGGATAGGGTGCGGATGAAATATTCGCAACAGAATACGAACAGTAAGACCTCACCTAAAAAACCCCCAGTCAAGAAAAAAACTAAACCCGTCACAGCAAAGAAACAAAAACCAACACCTAAGACAGTTCCAAAGACCAAACCAAACCCAAAAAAGAAACCAGTACCTAAAAAGAAAGTAACTAAAAAGTAAAATATTGAATCGAATTGATTTTATGCAAGAAGTAAGAGGTCTAATCTATTTTGAAAATAAAACCGTTGATGATATAAAAGAAGTTTTTGATAAATTTAAGTTAGACAATATCAAATATTCATATTTTAGTTCTTTATCTAGACATGGTAAAGATATACCTTCTCCGGGATTATTTTTAACAGGTGACGTCAAGGATACATATTCTTCAAAAGATATTGTTGGATTATTACGAAAAAAAATAGGTTTATCTACAGATTTAAATGGTTGTGATATATCTATAGAAAATGAAGACACACTAAAACAAATAATTAAAGGTAATCCTGCAAAAAATTATATTGGCATACGGATAAACGCTCCTTATAATATTGAAAACATATATGCGTTAGCTACAGAAATAGGAGAAATAACCTCTGCCACTGATATATTTGTAAGGACAGTAGAATCAGATGATAATGAACGACCAATAATATGCATTGATTTGATTACGGATGAAATCTTTGAAAAACATAAAACTGAAGTTGAAAAGTTAATAATTTCTAAAAATTTAAGCCTTGGTAAATATACCTATTTATCATTTATTTAAATTATTTTATTATACATATTACAAACATTTTTATTTATCCCCAACAACTTAATGATTAGATATTATGACACTTCTTGAACTTATACTTGCAGTCTCTGTAATCTTCCTTATAATATATCTTGCAGACAAAGAAAGAAGATACAAGACCCTTGAAGACAAGTTCAACAAGACAAACCATGACATCCGCAGTCTGAGGGTACGATTCGGCAAGCAGATAGAAGAGTTCATCCCATTTTTTGATGATCTTTTCCCGTATGACCGTAAAAAGTTTTATGCCTTGGGCCAGCCGATAGACGGCATATATTTCGGTGATGATAAGATAGTGTTCCTAGAATTCAAGAGCGGAAAGGCAGGAAAGACACAGATGGAAAAGAAGATAGAAACTCTTGTAAAGCAGAAAAAGGTAGAATTCAAAGAGATAAGGTACAATTACAACACAAGA
>DAOVVY010000057.1 GCA_030636885.1 Candidatus Nanohaloarchaea archaeon | reverse complement strand
TCCAAAAACTTGCGTAAGACGATACGGTTCAGTTCCATTAAGAGAAGACATAAAGCACGAAATCGGACTAAGAATACTTATCGCTGAAATTGTGCGCGCATTCTCAAGACACAACAAATCATTCGTACCAGTAATCTCATACTCCAAAATACATTATTTCAGGATTATGGGCCTATCCACATCAAGCACAGGACGGGCAGGAAAATCAGCCGAGACCATAGGTTATGCGCACTACTGCAAGAACTGCGGCAACCGGATACTATCAAAAGATAAAGACACCACAACCTGCGCAATCTGCAAAAAAGACATGGCAACAGCCGGACCATTATGGACAGGCCCTATAAATTCGCCCCTGTTCATAAACAAGATGATAGATAAGAACGATTTTGACGACAAAAAACTATCAGTATTCCTGGAAACCTTAGAAAAAGAGTCACAAATAACCCAACCTTTCTATGACCTGCACCAGATCTGCAAGAAAAACCACCTTGAGATACCGAGAAGAGAAAAGCTCTTTGAAGAACTAAAACGGCAAGGTTACAAGGCAGAAAAGACACATCACGAACCGACCGGATTCAAGACTGATGCAGAATATAAAGAATTGCTTATTATTATCAAAAAATTAATTCAATTCTCAACAACTTGAACTTCACCGTCTGAACCAAAGATATTGACAATATACTCTAAATCAGACAGATATTTATCTCCAATATATTTACCAGACATATCGACACCTTTAGTTGCTTCATAAATACCCATTAAAACATTATCTGCCAGATCTTTTATTCCTTCTTTATCAACTTCATCCAGACCTATATAATCATCAAAAGCATCAACCAAAATATCTGCACCTTTAAGGTTTGTTAAGATCAGGTATTCTAAGTCATCATTTTCATTATTAAAGAAATCAGAGTATTCATTCAAATGAAATGCATTTGCAACAGATTTAATAGCATCTATTTTAAAACCCTTTTCAGAAGTATAAGGAGATAATTCTTCTGAAGACCAATAAAAATCTTTTGTTATACTATACATACCTCTTGACAATTTATCAAGTATAGGTCTTAATAATTTTATCTTATCATCATCCATATCCTGTAATTTATTATCAGCATTGGAGACCCAATTAATATAAGAATTTAAAGCATTTTCAATTTTTTTTTTAATTATATACATTTCATTAACTTCATCAGAGACAGAACCATCAATCATAACCATATTTTATCACTCTAATTAAATTAAACCTTGATACGCACAATTTAAATATATTTTATATTTTAAAACAAATCAAATCTTAAAGCAATCCACCAAATCAGGCAAAACATCATCCCTATCAGTTATATAATCTGAATCAGAGCCAGAACTGATTGTAAGCATCGGATCAGTCTCAGGATTATAGATCTCAACAGACGCATGATATATGTTCCGAAGAACAGTATCCCCAAACTCAATAGCCTTATCTCTTTCACTGCCTTCAAAATTATTCTTGATGATATTGAAAGCACTTAACAAAAAAAGTATGCCACGGCAGGGGATATGCAGATCTGATGAAAGCTTTTCATTGGTTATAGCACCATAGATATCATCAAATTTCTCATACATACCGTTCCTGAAATTAAAGAGAGAATATGCAGTCATCACAAGCCCGTCTTCAGCAATGGAAAAACTATCTTGTTCCTCAGGTGACAATGATTTACCATATTCATGTACATCTTTGACTAACGCATACATCCCTCTTGAAAACGAATCCAATATCGGGCCGAACTTATCTTTCTCTGCATCAGGCATAGCATAGAATTCTGTCCGAACGTTCTTTACCACCTGCACATGTTTCCGGAAAGCACCGGCATCATAAAGTATATTTGACTTTTGAGCTTCGGCCTCAATAACTGCCTCAGGTATAGAACCATCAATCATAACCATATTTCATCACTCTAATTTAATTAAACATTGATACGCACAATTTAAATATATTTGCATACATTTTTTAATTATAATCAATTATAACTCGCAATTTAAGACATAGTGGTGACTAATCTGGAAGATGATAAAAAGATAAACAGAATTGTAATCACAAGCAGAGACAAAGACACCCGTGCAAAAGTCCTGATATCTAAAATCAGATCCAATGGTTACAGCGCAGAAGACCTAATTCTTGCAGACGTATACACACTTTACGGCAATTTTACAGAAACAGAAATTGAGAACATTGCAAAGCTGCTGTCAAATCCAGTAACTCAGAAATACAAGATAAATAACCCCGAAGAGATTACCTTTAATCAGGCAATAGAGATAGGATTTCTACCAGGAGTCACAGACAACACAGGAAACACAGCAAGAGAATGTATAGAAGATTTCCTCAAAAGAAAACTGGACAAGGACACAGTCTTCACATCCCAGATACTGTTCCTGACAACCGAAGAGAAAGATGCAAAAATAATAGGCAAAAGTCTTGCAAACGAGCTCATCCAAAGGATAGATGTCAAATCATATGAAGACTACCAAAAAGACAATGGTATGGACAAGAAAATGCCGATAGTAAAACTCGAGACACACATACAGGTAGACACAGTCAATCTCAATACAGATGATAATAACTTATCTAAAATAGGAAAAGAAGGCATAGCCAACAATGACGGAACAAGACGCGGACCGCTTGCCCTAGACCTTGAATCCATGAAAGCCATAAGAGACTATTTTAAAAAGGAAGGCAGAAACCCGACAGACATAGAGATTGAATCAATGGCACAGACCTGGTCCGAACACTGCAAACACACAATCTTCGCATCCGAACTGGATGAGATAAAAGACGGTATCTATAAGACATACATAAAATCAGCAACTAAAAGGATAAGGGAAGACTTAGGCAAAGATGACTTCTGCGTATCAGTATTCAAAGACAATTCAGGCGCAATAATATTTGACGACAACCATCTTGTGACATCAAAAGTAGAGACTCACAATTCACCATCCGCACTTGACCCTTTCGGTGGAGCGATAACAGGAATTGTCGGTGTAAACCGTGACACTATAGGTTTCGGTATGGGTGCACTACCTGCAATAAATTTCTACGGTTACTGTTTCGCAGATCCATTCAAACAAAGAGAACTTTACAGGCAAAAAGATAAGATATCAAAAGCCCTGTCACCAAGAAGGATAATGGATGGAGTGATAGAGGGTGTACGTGTAGGAGGAAACTGTTCAGGCATACCTACACCACAAGGTTTTGTCTATTTTGATGATGATTTCAGCGGAAAACCGCTCGTATTTGTAGGAACATTCGGTCTCATACCCACGACAATCAAGAGCAACAGAAGCGACTATAAGAAAGCCATGCCGAAAGACCTGATAGTCATGATGGGAGGCCGTGTAGGCTGTGACGGCATCCATGGAGCTACATTCTCTTCAGAGGTCATGGACTCGGGAAGCCCGGCAACAGCAGTCCAGATAGGCGACCCGATAACACAGAAAAAGATGAGCGATGCACTGATAAAAGAAGCAAGAGACCGAAACCTATACACGAGCATAACAGACAACGGTGCTGGTGGAATATCATGCTCTGTTGCAGAGATGGCAGAGGAGAGTGGTGGCTTTACAGTAGACCTTGAAAAAGTACCTACCAAATATGCAGGCATCCAACCATGGGAAATTTGGATAAGCGAGTCACAGGAACGAATGACGCTTTCAGTACCTAAAGATAAAGTAGAAGAGCTCAAAAGTCTTATGGATTCAAGAGGTGTCGAAATGACAGTAATCGGTGAATTCAATGCGAGTTCAAGAGCCATCGTAAAATATGACGGTAAGACCATAATGGATATAGATATGGATTTCCTTCATGAGGGTCTTCCAAAAACAAGACGTATATCAGAAATTATAGAACAAAAAATAGAAGAACCTGATTTCAAAGTACCAAAAGACCTATCCCATACACTTAAAGACATGATTGCAAGGATAAACCTGTGCAGTTTCTCTTTCATTACAAACCAATACGATTTCGAAGTCCAGGGAGGTTCAGTACTGAAACCCCTTCAGGGTGAAGGACAAGTCAATGCGACTGCCAGTGTCACAAAACTAATAAACGATTCAGATAAAGGCATTATATTATCTCAAGGAATTACAGCCAAATACAGCAGGATAGATACATACCACATGGCAGCATCAGCAATAGACACCGCGATACGAAATACAGTAGCAGTAGGTGGCAATGTAGACAGGATGGCACTGATGGATAATTTCTGCTGGTGCTCCTCAAACGACCCGAAACGTCTATACCAACTTAAAAGAGCCGCAAAGGCATGCTATGATTACGCGACAGCTTACATGACACCATTTATCTCTGGAAAAGACAGCATGTTCAATGATTTCAAGGGTTATGACAAAAATAATAACCCGGTACTAATATCAGTACCACCCACGTTGCTTATCACAGCAACCGGAGTTATGGAAAATGTCAACAATGCAGTATCTCTTGATGTGAAAGCGCAAGGAGACCTGATATACACCATTGGAATCACAAGAAACGAACTTGGTGGATCCGAATATTATGAATACATAGGTAAAATTCTTAAGGGTAAACCATTCATCGGTGCTTCAGTACCTAAAGTTGACGCAATAAAGGCAATAAAATCATACCGTAAACTTTACAGAGCAATTGAAAACAACCTTATAGCCTCATCCATAAGTGTATCATCGGGTGGTATAGGGATTGCTTTAGCAAAGATGTGCATCGCAGGAAACTTAGGTAGCATAATAAATCTATCAAGACTGAAAAAAGAGGGTATAGAAAGAGATGATTTCACCTTATTCAGTGAATCGCAGAGCAGGATAATAGTCACGATATATCCGAAAAATAAAGAAATATTTGAAAATATAATGGAAGGAACAGATTTAAGTTTAATAGGTAGGGTTACAGATGAAAATGCATTGAAAATCAAAGGTCTCAAAGGTGAAATGATTATAGACTGTACTATTGAAGACCTTAATACATCATACCAAAAGACATTTGAACATTTTTAAGAGAAGGAAAAGATGATATCTATGGAAGATAAACCGAAAGTATTGATTATGTCTGGATACGGAATCAATTGTGAAAAAGAGACAAAAGAAGCTTTCAATCTTGCTGGCGGAACAGCCGATATAGTACATGTCAACGATCTGATAGACAAAAAAATAACACTTGATGATTACCAGATACTTGCTTTTGCAGGTGGATTCTCTTACGGTGATGACACAGGTTCAGGAAATGCACTTGCCAATAAACTGAAATTCAACTTAAATAAAGAGATAATGAATTTTGTAGATTCAGGTAAATTGATAATAGGCATCTGCAATGGTTTCCAGGTCCTTGTAAACCTCGGACTCCTACCGAGTTTCAAAGATGATATAGGCACAAGAAAAGTAGCCCTGACCCACAACACTTCAGCCAGGTACGAATGCAGATGGGTACATGTTAAATCATATTCAAAAAGATGCATATTCACAAAAGGTATAGATGCCATGCACCTACCCATAGCGCACGGTGAAGGCAATTTCTATGCAGAACAGGATACCCTTAATAAACTTAACGAAAATGACCAGATAGTATTCAGATACTGCGACAGTAACGGCAACCCAGTCTACGGTAAATTCCCGGAGAACCCAAACGGTGCCATGCAAGACATAGCAGGCAACTGCGACGAGACAAGACGGATCATGGGCATGATGCACAACCCTGAAAGGGCGATATACAATATAAATTTTCCTGAATCCCAAAATACCAAAGCACTGATGAAACGGCAGAGTAAGATACCAGAAAAGCAAAACC
>DAOVVY010000035.1 GCA_030636885.1 Candidatus Nanohaloarchaea archaeon | reverse complement strand
ATAGGGTATCCTGTAGTCATGAAAGTCATATCACCTGACATTGTGCACAAGACTGATTCTGGCGGGGTGGTGCTTAACATACATAATTCAGATGATGCCTTGAAAGCTTATGACCTGATTATGAAAAATGTTTTAAAATCAAGTCCACATGCAACAATTGATGGTGTGTTGGTTGTTGAGCAGGTTTCAGGTCATGAACTTATCATTGGGGCAAAAATTGATCCGCAGTTCGGGCCAGTTATAATGGTGGGCATCGGCGGGATATTTGTCGAGGTCCTAAAAGATGTGGCGTTCCGTGTCATACCGATTACTGAGAAAGATGCGGGCGAGATGCTTTCTGAATTAAAATCATATTCTGTATTGGAGGGCGTGCGCGGGCAGACCAAAGCCAATGTCTCAAAGATAAAGAAAGCGCTCGTTGCAGTCTCTAAATTGGTCAAGGATAATCCTAACATACAGGAACTTGACATAAATCCGTTGATGGTCGACGGTAAGAGGGCAGTCGTTGCCGATGCTAGGATCATTGTCGGTTGAATGAAGGGGTTAAAAGCATTTTTAAAAATAGTTGATAATTTTGAGTATCAATTGATATGATATAATGTCAAGGTATACGAAAATATATTAAACAAGTAAGATGTGTTTTTTGAAGTAAGTATACTATATAGATTATATAGGGGTTAGGAATTAAGATAATATTTTTTAATAATAATTTCTGTTAATTTTTTAAGACAATACTTCCATATTTCGTTGTTTATATGCATATTTTTGCCAATATTCACTATTTTACATACACCCAAAGCTTTTTAAAGGTGTATTTCAATGTTATTGCTAGGTGTTAATGGGTCCCTTTTTGAGGGAACGATGATTATAAGGATACCCTAACACTATACAAAGTACATTAAAGCCCGTCATCGTCAACAAAATTGAACGGTGATATTTTGCGTTACTGACGGGCTACATATTAACACATGCGCAAAAAAAAGAATTAAATAATTACGTGACAAATAATTAGTATGGATAAACAGTGCGCATATATCAACGTGACAATAAAACTTAATAGTTCCAGATTCAAGATAGAATCTAAAGATGAAAACATAACGGTATTTGTGACAGAAAAACCGAAAGACAACAAGGTCAATATCGAGATAATAAAGAACCTTGAAAGACTCTTGCGCAAGAATGTAAAGATAACAAAGGGTGCAAAGAGCAAGAAAAAAACAATTAAAATAGAAGGCATAACTGAAGAAGTTGCCAGGCAGATGCTTGGTATTTAATGTTTACAGATTCAACATTTTACATATCATTACACCCAAAGGAACAGAACTATAGATATCATAAGAATATTGAATTTTTAGATTTTTAAAAATTATTTCTTCGTGTGCTTTCTTGTAAAAAAGAGGTAATTACAAATGGGAAAATTAGCACAGACATCAGTTAAATATTTGATTACTGCAGAATTTAATGCAGATGGAACGGTTGAAAAACCAGACGTTATAGGTGCATTATTCGGTCAGAGTGAAGGACTTTTAGGTCATGAACTTGATCTTCGTGAACTTCAGAGAACAGGAAGGATTGGACGAATAGATGTAGATGTAACAACTGTAAAAGGTAAATCAAAAGGAAAGATAACGATTCCTTCTAGTCTTGACAGTACTGAAACTGCACTTATAGCTGCAACTATTGAGACTATCGAAAGAGTGGGTCCATGTGACGCAAAACTTTACTGTAAATCTATTGAAGACATAAGGGCTGTAAAACGAAAACAGATAATTGACAGGTCAAAGATACTTCTAAGGGAACTTATGAAAGATGTTCCTGAGATATCTACACTTGCTGAAGAACTTATGGAATCTGTAAGGTCTGCTGACATAACAAACTATAAAGGATGTCCGGCAGGACCTGATGTTGAAAGTGGGGATGCAATAATTGTATGTGAGGGCAGAGCCGATGTTTTGGTTCTTCTTAAGCATGGAATCAAGAATGCAATCGCTATTGGTGGGACAGGTGTGCCACCTGTAGTTGGACAGCTTACAAAATCCAAAGAGACAACAGCATTCCTTGATGGTGATCGTGGCGGTGACTTGATATTTAAGGAACTTATGCAGGTTGGTGAGATTGATTTCATGGCTCGTGCACCATTCGGTAAAGAGGTTGAAGAGCTAACAAAGAAAGAGATTTTCAAGGCATTGAGAGAAAAAGTACCCGCAGAACAGGCAGTCGATCTTGCGCCTATAAAAGGTAAAGGCAAGAAGTTTGAAAAAGCTAATAAAAAAGCGTCTGCGTCTAACGTTACGACAGTTAGGATAATCTCATCATCCAAGAAAGGTAACGATGCAAAAGATAAGAAACCTTTAGTTTCTGGGAAGCGCCATGAAAGGTCTACTGACAGACCTGCACGGGTGGTAACTGCAGCAGCTACAACTAAGAAGAATGAACTTTCTGCAAGCCAGAAAAAAGTATATGGCGAACAGTTGAATGAACTTATTGGTACACATGCAGCAAGCATATATGACAAGAACAATAACTTTGCGGGCAGAGTACCTGTTAAGAATCTTGCTACTGCACTTAAACAGGTAGCAGAACCGTTGACAGTCATTGTTGATGCAGAAGTAGATAAGAAAATGTGTAAAATGGTTGAGGATGCAGGTGCTGAAAACATTATCGCAATCAAAGTGAAAGATAAAGTTGGCAAAGTTAATGTGTTTACACAGGAAAATCTTTGATAAGGAAGATCTTTCACCTTATCTTTTTATTTTTTATCTTATTTCTTTTAATTTCTTTTTTTACGAATTTATTTTTTTTGAGTTCATTTTACATAACAATATAAATTATTTATGTTAACTACTAACTATAGTGGTGTTTATGGTTGAAAATGATGCAAAAGATAAGAAGACAAAGTATCAGAAACTCGAGGAGAAACTGGCTTTGAAGAAAAAGAGCGCATGGGCGTTGTTTACTGATAAACAGAAAAAAGATGCATTCAAGTTATGTGATGATTATAAGTTATTTCTTGGTAAGGTGAAAACTGAACGGGAAGCAGTAAAAGAGATTGAAGCTTTTGCAAAAGATAAAGGGTTTTCTCAAATAGGGAATGTAAAAAAGTTGATACCTGGGGCAAGGGTCTATGATATATTTAAGGATAAGAATGCGGCGCTTATTATTGCGGGAAAAAAACCATTATCTTCCGGTGCAAGAATAATAGTTTCTCACATTGATTCTCCACGGCTTGACCTTAAACCTAAACCACTTTATGAAGATTCGGGTATTGCACTTATGAAGACCCATTATTATGGGGGGATAAAGAAGTATCAGTGGGTGAATACACCACTTTCCTTGCACGGTGTTGTTGTCAAGAGCGATGGTGTGAAGGTTGAAGTTAATATTGGTGAGGATTTAAGTGATCCAGTATTTGTTGTTTCTGATCTTCTTCCACACTTGTCTGCAAAAGAACAGAATAAAAGAACTACTGTAAATATTATAAAAGGTGAGGAATTAAATCTGATTGTTGGAAACATACCTGTGGCTGATGATTCTATAAAACAGAAGATAAAGCTTGCAGTACTTGAACATCTTTTTGATAAATATGGTATTGTCGAGGAAGATTTTGTATCTGCCGAACTTGAAGCAGTACCTGCTGATGCACCACGTGATGTCGGTTTTGATCGGGCATTTGTTGGTGGTTACGGACAAGATGACAGAGTTTCTGTGTTCACATCAATGGAAGCAGTGGAATCTATTAAGACACCTGAACATACAACCATTGTTCTTTTTTATGATAAGGAAGAGATAGGTAGTGTGGGAAATACTGGGGCACGTTCAAAGTATATTGAATATTTGTTTGGCATGATATTAGAAAAGTTAGGAGAGGATAAATTTTCACATACTGTGCAAAAAAGTTTAATTAATTCTATTGCATTGTCTGCGGATGTTTCTGCGGCAGTGAATCCAACATTTAAGAGCGTAAATGATCTATATAATTCGCATCTTTGCGGGTATGGCGTTGCGCTTGAGAAATATAGTGGTGGCGGTGGCAAATATTCAGGAAGTGATGCAAGCGCTGAATTTGTAGGTAAGATACGCAGTCTGTTTATTGATAAGGGAGTTCCGTGGCAGGCAGGCGAATTAGGCAAGGTTGATGAAGGGGGAGGCACAACTATTGCAGTATTTTTTGCTAGTCAGGGTATGGATATTATTGATGTGGGTGTTCCTGTATTAGGTATGCATTCACCGTTTGAGATAGTTTCAAAAGCAGACATTTATTCTGCATATCTTGCATACAAGGCATTTTTAGGATTGTAGGTTGTGTGGTTTGGTTATGGATACGCAGATAAAGAGCGCGCTTGACGCCGTAATGGCAAAGGGTGCCAAATATGCGGATATCCGGAGTTCTGATAGCACCAATACTACAATAACTCAGAAGAATGGAAATATTGAAGATATGACAACGGGCAATTCATTTGCGGTCGGTATCCGTGTTCTTTACAAAGGTTCATGGGGGTTTGCATCTACAAATGATATCTCTGAACTATCAGGTGTGGCAGATACTGCGTTTCGTATGGCTAAATCAATTCAGAGGTCAAATAATAATGCTGAAATAATACTTTCTGATGTTAAAACGATTGAAAAAATAATTGCACCTAATTATAAAAAAAATATAAGAGATATATCTATTGATGATCGTGTCGGATTTATACGTGAGGGTTATAAAACTGCAATGAGTGTGTCGCCGGAGATAAAATCTGTACAGGTATCTTATTCGGATTCGCATGCCAAAAAAATATTTGCAAACACTGAAGGTACATACATAACATCAAATCCGCAATATTTTAGGTATTATGTATTTTCTAATGCACGTCGGGGTGAGCGTATTGAACAGTCTTATGATAGGTGTGCGTCATTTTCAGGTATTGATGAACTTATACAAAAAGATCCTGCAAAGATTGCGTTGAGTGCGTCACAAAAAGCATTAAAACTTCTTGATGCTGAACTGCCACCCTCAGGCACTATGTCTGCAATACTTCATCCAGAAGTGGGTGGTGTCTTTGTACATGAAGCTGTGGGTCATGCGTCTGAAGCAGACCATGCGTTGCGTGAATCAATATTTACAGGCAAATTAGGTGATACTCTCGGCAATGAAAATCTTAACATAATTGATGATGCTACAATTGTTGGGAAACATGGATCTTATAAATATGATGATGAAGGTGTGAGGGGTCAAAAGACACAGATTTTTAAAAATGGTGTTCTTGAATCTTTTTTACATTCACGGGAGACTGCAGGGGCTATGGGTGTTGAGTCGACAGGGAATTGTCGTGCACAGTCGCCTGAATTTATGCCAATTGTTAGGATGGGCAATACTTATTTTGATAAAGGGGATATGGGACTGGATGAAATGTTTGAAGGTGTTAAGCATGGGATATACATGGCGGGTTTTAAGGGGGGGCAGGTAGATCCTACAGGAGGCACATTCACGTTCGGTGTTGAGTATGGATATTTGATTGAGAATGGTAAAAAGACTAAGCTTGTGAAAGATTGTGCTATGTCGGGGCACATACTTGACGTGCTTAAAAATATTAATGGTGTTGGTAATAAGTTACATATTGAGAGTCTAGGGTTTTGTGGTAAAGATGGACAGATGGCACCTGTGTGTGATGGAGGACCATATTTAAGAGTCAATAATCTTTTGGTGGGTGGTCAGAAATGATTGAAGAGATAGAAAATGTAATGAGGAAATATAGAGGGGTACCTCTTGAATTTTTTGGTAGTAATCACAAGTCAATGTCGGTTGAGATGAAGACGGACAAGGTATCTTCTTCAGATTTGTCAGTCACTAAAGGAATCGGTGTTAAGGCGATAGTTGCCGGTAGGGCAGGGTTTTCGTATACTACAGATATTGTACATCTTGACAAGGCAGTAAAAATTGCTATGATAAATGCTAAATATTCAGAACTCAAACAAGATAGTTTTCCAGAGAAACAAATTATTGGTGCAGTAAAAGGACTTTATGATTCACAGATAAACGATATGGGTCCTGAAGAACTGGTAAATAATTCAGTTAAGGTGATGGAAAAATTAAAAGAGTATAATAATGGTATTAAAGTAAATCATTCTGTGTTTGAGGCAGGGACAAGTGATAATTTTTTGGTTAATTCAAATGGTATTTCTTATAGGTCTAAAGCTACTGGCATGTCTGGTATGATTGAAGCAGTCTATAAGAATTCGTCAGGGGGAGTTAATATTGGTTCTGCGACGATAAAAGGTTTTGATGTAGATTATATGGTTGAGAAGGCCGCAAGACTTGCAGTTTCAGGTGTTGGTCGGAAAAGCATAAAAAGTGCAGAACAGATGGTTGTTATTGATTCAGATGTGCTTGAATCACTTTTCTCAAATACGTTCTATTCATCTATTAATGCTGATATGGTCCAGAAAGGACAGTCAGTACTTAAAGATAAGATAGGGCAACAGATTGGGGCTTCGGGGCTTGACATGATTGATTCTGGACGTATTGAGGGAGGTTTATGTTCATCAGAATTTGATAGAGATGGTACACCATCACAAGATACAAGTATTTTATCAGCAGGAGTTCTTAAGAGTTTAATTTATAATCATGTTACTGCAATGCGTGAAGGTAATAAGTCGACAGGGAATGCTTCAGGCGGGTTTGGAGCAATGTCTTCTATATCACCGACAAATATTATACTTAAATATTCTGATTCCATGAAATTTGATAAGATGATTTCAGAGATTAAGGACGGGATTTTCATTTATGAGGCTATGGGGATGCATACTGCAAATCATATAACGGGAGATTTTAGTCTTTCAATTAATAAAGGATTCAAGATAGTAAATGGTGAGATTGCATATCCTGTTAAGAATGCTATGTTTGCAGGTAATGTTTTTGAATTATTGAAGAATGTTTCTTGTTTTGGTGATGATGTTAGGCAGAGCGGGCATTTGATTGCACCTACTGTTGTATTTAAGAATCAGAAGATTGTTGGTTAAATTTTTAAGAATTTGAATTATTTTTAAGAGTCATAAGGGAATCTTGAAAGTCTCTTTATACCTGTGCCTTTCATAAGGATTGTATCTTCCAACCTTATACCGAATTCTTTTGGGAAATATATTGCAGGTTCCAGTGTGAAGACCATGTCTTTTTCAAGTCTATGTGTTGATTTTTCTGAAATGATTGGGTATTCATGAGTTTCAAGACCTACACCGTGTCCTAGACTGTGACTATTGCTATAACTTGTGTCTTTGTATCCGGCCATTTCAAGATGATTGCGTGCAAAAAGTGCAATGTCTGAAGCGCGTATACCTGGTTCGATTATATCATCCAAACGGTTGTGCAGGCTTATGAGTGTGTTCATTGCTTTTTGCACTTTGTCATTTTTTTTAAGGATGAATGTGCGGGTGACATCAGATGTATAATGATTGTTTTTTATACCAAAGTCGATTAGTGCTATGTCTTTGAAATGATTATTTTTTGGTAAGTGGTGGATGTTTGATGAATTTGTGTCACCTGCAACAAGCGTGTCAAAAGACCATTCAGTGCCTGTGTTTACAATAGTCTTATGTATTTCTTGTTTGAGGAGAATTTCATTTTGTGGGAATCTACCATCTCTTACTTCTTTTAATATTCTATCTGATAATAGGCAGGCAGAACGTATGTTTTCAATCTCTTGCAGTTCTTTTATTGTTCTGATTTCCATCAGATTTTGTTTTATGTCTTTAAGCGTCATGCGTGGTAATT
>DAOVVY010000064.1 GCA_030636885.1 Candidatus Nanohaloarchaea archaeon | reverse complement strand
CATCGCGAGGATTATACCCAGGTTTTTCATAGCAGGCATGACTCCGAACAACAGTGCAATAAATCCACCGCTTGTAGTAAGTGACGAACCGAGCATAGCACGGAGCAATTCTTTTTGCATCTCAACTATGGACTCTTTAACATTCAGATTCTCACGCAATTCTGAATACCTGTGCACTGTATGGATTCCATATGATATACCAAGTGCCATTATCATCGCAGCTGCAACCATGGTGACAACAGTAATTGTAATGTTCAGGTACCCCGTAAGACCCAGCGTCCATATTAACGCAAATACAATGACTGTTATTGTAAGTATTGTCTTCTTGACCGACTTACCGAAATACAAGAACAAAAACGTTGACATTAGTGCAAAACTGTACACCATAATCTTGATAAAATCACTTATAATTATGTTGTAAGTTGCTCTATCGATTGCACCAAATCCCGTAATCTTAATATCATACCCAGGATTTAGTGCATCAAGTGATGCTATATCCTCCTCAATTGCGTCAATAGTATCACTTACGATCGTTGATTCAGCACCTGTATCGGTCCTGACTTGAATAAATGTCTTTGAATGATCAGTACTTGTATAAAACATAACTCGTGGATCTTTAGCAAGTATTGTTTTTGTCTCAAGGTAACTTATTGGCAGATTACCACCATTATTTTCAAGCGCAAAATCCGCAATTGTTGTAACAGAAATTACATGTTCGCGCAATCTGATTTTCTCAGAGATAAGATCTATATATACTAATGAATCAGGATACCTGACATCTCCCAGTACGCCATCTGTTGTAAGTACAATGTATAGCATGTCTGCTCCATACTGGCTTCGCATATCATTCATCAACTGAATCTCATTTGTGTCCTGCGGGAGCACTTTTTCAATACTGGGTTCAATATGCATAAACATGAAATATATACCAGGTGCAAGAATAACTGTAAGTATAATACTGATAAATATATACATTAAAGGTCTCTTAATTTGACTTTCTGCAATATTTTCGCCAATAGTTTCAAGATTCATTTTTTATCACCTCTGCTTTTTTTCCTGACTGCAATTTTACACCCGTCAAGTTCGGGATGATTTACACTCACATGACCGACAGGACATTTATCCCCCGCCTCAACTAATCTAAATTCTCCTTCAACCCCAAACTTAAGCCGTTTTTTAAGATAATCTATAGTCCGTTCTTCAAGTATCAGAAGCGATGGCAACCCGAACAATGAAAACATAAATGCATAACCCACACCAATTGACATTAAAAGTCCAAACCGTCCCATCTCAGGCATGTCTCCCAACAAGAATGCCATAAATGCAAGAATCGTCGCAATTGCAGCCCCTGTAAGTGCCATACCGGTATCTGACACCGCTTCCTCAATAGCTTCAGCAATTGTCATCCCACGTTGTCTCTCATATTTGAACTTGTTCATAAGATGTAACGCATAATCAATACCAATACCTATAACCATTGCAGCCACACCACCAGCCAATGTGGATATAGGTAGGCCTGTATAACCCATAGTCCCATAAAGCCAATTGACAGTTAATGTGACAATAAGGATAGGGACTATCGCACTTGTGAAAGTACCGAATACAATCATAGTTATTACAAAAACAAGAAGAGTGGATATATTTTGAGTACTTACTCGGTCTGTTGCAATCATCTGCCCAAGCTTTTGTTGAATCCGAGGCATACCTGTTACATCTATACTGATTCCGGGTGGGTATCCTGCAGAATTGATATCATCCATGACCTTGTCAGTCAAAAGTTTCATACGTTTATCATCTGCACCGACATCAGTTGTAATCAACATTATTGTGTTTGTGTAATCAGTATTGATAAACTGTGAAAGCATAGGTTTGGCCTGTTCTGAATCAGTTATCATATCATAAGTCTGTTCATTATAAGGCGCACCGTCATCTTCAGTCCCGACTATACTAACAATAGAATATACCTCAAGCACATCCTGTTCAGATCCAAGTATACTATTTAAGTGCACAATATATCTGTAGACTTCATAGTCTGTTATGTCTACAATACCCTTGACGTCAGAACTATCTTTGTTAGTCTGGATAATTATTGCAATTATATCTTGACCCAGACCAATATCTCTTAATTCATTGAATGCCTCAATTTCTACAGTATCTGTAGGGAGCATATTTTCAAGTGATGCCACCGTCTCAACATACTGCATCCCACCAACAAATATTGTGGTGAGTATGAGTATAAAAATTAAAGATAGATATGGATGTCGTGTCTGGATATGTGCCAGACCTTTAAGCATTTTCTGATAATTATTTTTCATAGACCTCAACCACAACAAACAACTGTGTACTTTATCCACACTACTGTATAAAACCAACACAATATTATAAACCTTACGAAGTAGTGCATTTAAACACCTAAATATTGCAATAGTCCCATTTTTAAGAAAAATATATAATCTTATGAACACACAATAATAGACATGACCAACATACAATTTGCCTGCAAAACTTTTTCGACAGACCAGATTCTGAAATGTTCATTTAACTTAAGCACCACAGATTTGATAATCTTAAAATTACTATTATCAAAAAAAGAAAAGTTTTATAGCACAAAAGAGATAACTGATAAGATTGCTCGTGACAGGACAACAGTGCAGAGAAGTCTTTCAACTTTAGTTGAAAAAAACTTAGTCATAAGAAGACAGAAAAATGCACCAAAGGGCGGATATTCATATTTTTATGCAGCCATGGATAAAAATGAGATAAAAGTGCGCATCAAAGATACAATTGATTCATTCCATGAAGTCTTGATAAATAATGTTGAATTATTGTAATTTTTGAACAAAAATAATAATCTTAATCATAATCTAACCCCGAAAGTCCCCACAAAGATATATGGTCATCATCTAAAAGAAATCCCAATACAAGTTCTGTACCCATCTCACTTTCTGTCACACCTTTTATCTTCTTTCCTTGGACCTCACTAAAATACTTAAAGTCAACAGAGGAATAAGCATTCTGGAGCTCTTCAGGTAGTTCTGTGACAGTTATAAATGATGCAATACCTATAGTTTCATTTGTAATATTATACCGTGAAGTAGTCTCAAGATTACCTTCAAGCCTATCCAAAAAAGAGGGACCCAAAGAATCAAGAAAATAACAGGAACTATTAATCTCATCATATATATAATTTGACCACACCGCATCATCAGTCATCACCACAATAGGTTCAACTGAAAGCCCAGATAAATTAGAGACAACAGAACTCGCACCAAAGATATAATTATCAATACCTGTTGAATCATCAGACACATTCTCACTTACCACACCTAAAAAGTCATCAGCATTATTGGGTTCTGAAGGGATGTCAGACACAACAAGAATTTTAAGGGAGGGATCAGCATCATTTATATCAAAACTTAATCTTCCGCTTGTCCAGTTACCAAGTCCCGAATACTCAAAGACACCAGTATCCGAAATCATTTGCGCATGATAAGGATAAAGGGCACTATCACAACTATTTATAATCTGTCGGAGATACCCGTAGCTTTCAATAGATATGAGTGGGTCTTCAACAGCACCTATATCAATTTTATTTTCAGAGGTGACAGAATCATTGAACTGTATCCCAAAGATTTCGCCAGTCACAGATACATTAACATCATTTGAAAGCTTCAAAGAAAATGCATCAACAAATCCTACAGTTGTATTGATGACCTCAATTGATACCGAAATTCTGTGCAACTGTCCAAGATATAAGATACTTTCAGACCAGTCAATGATTGTAGAATTAGCCATAATTGTTGCTGTAACATTACCGTAAGTACCGCTCTCAGCAAGGGATTCAATAACTTCGTCTGCATATCCTAAAGTATAATTTCCATCGCGCAATACTTCATCAACTAAAGCAATAACTGCCCTTTTACCCGATATATAAGAACTACGTTCAAAATCCTGTTTTGCTCCCTCCTTAAAATAAAAAAGTTCGTCAGTACGCAATTTTTCATCAATGTTTATCTTAAGGTCGTGATTCATATCATTGTTTGAATTGATAGACATAATGCTAAATATTGTAACAATTACAAGAACTGAAAACAGTGAATATACAAATCCTTTTCGTCGTGCAGTAAACATATCAACCATAGTATTCAATCCTATTTCCACATTTCTAAAGTAAGGTATGCAGGACCCCACATCCAAGGAACCTGAGACATTGATATCGCTTCATTCTCAATAGCTGTCGCCTCAGCATATTCGCCCAATATACCATCCAGTCGTGAATTGGCATCAGCTACGGCATCTTCTTCAGTCGGAAAATTCCCGCCATAACTCACCATTGAAGGCACAAGTATACTAAACTCAAAGGTCGACTCAGGAAGTATCTTATTGTCGCTACTCCCACCTAAAAAACCATCTCGTACCTTTATCCAATTTACTTCACCTTTATTCAATCTGTCAAGAGGTACATAGATATCTGTCGGTACTGCCCGACCTGTAGGTGACATAAATATTTGATAATCATCCCACACATTACCTTGCCATGATGGTTCGCTCTCATCCTCATTCCACACCGTGATTGCAACCATCCAGCTATAATATTGTGCAAGATGGATGAATGCTTTTGTGATCTCACGGTCAGGTAAAGTAAAATTTGCTTTTTTAATTAGTTCTGGACCGCCATTATTAAATTCTTCCACACCAGTAACTTCAATCATACCATACTTAAGTATACCTCCGGGAATTGTATATTCAAGCTCAATATAAGATTCATTTGATATTTCACATTCACCCACACCACCTGTAACGGGCAGACTTCCCAAAGGATTCATATCTAGATATACAGATAAGGTATTAGTCTCACCGGTACTATAATAACTCCCACCTGTGGTCGTCATATGCATACTACTAATTATATCCAAAAAAGTAAAATTAAGATTGGGATTGGCTGTAGGACCCACATCACTATATATTTCATCATCATTTATCCATATACTGACCTTCTTGTCCACATGATGACCTTCAACATGCAAAGTTGCATTAGTTATATTTGCATCTTTGGGTATATGGAATGCCTGCACCTGCCATGCTGCCGAATTACCTATCATATTATCTAAATAAAATTTCTTTTTAATTGGTTCATAAAGCAAATCTGACTGATATTGTATCTTAAGGTACATACCGGGATGTACGTGCGAATTATATTCACCATTCTTAATTATAAGTCTGATATGATTATCAACGTCCGAAATACTATCTTTAAGTCTTGTTGAGTTTATAGTACCATATGCACCATAACCATTTCCTGCATCATACTCATAATAT
>DAOVVY010000052.1 GCA_030636885.1 Candidatus Nanohaloarchaea archaeon | reverse complement strand
CAGAAAATGCAGAGATGGTTGAAGACAACATAACACAGCTTGAAGATTTGCTTTCTGACATTGAGGATGAACTTGACGATATTGAAAAAGAATATTCATTAATGATGAAACCTAAATCTGGAGATAGTATCTGTGATGCAAGTGAATCTTGTTCCAGCTCAGATTGCAAAACTGAAAAACGATGTATTGCTGAACAAGCAGAGAAAGAAGGAAAAAAAGATATTTGTGGAGATGGAACCTGTGCGTTCAATGAAGGTGAATGTGATACATGTCCCGCTGATTGTGGAGATAACCGATTCTGTGCAGCATTGTCTCAACCAAAAGATGATAAGCAGACAAGTTCTGGTGGTGGGTTCCCAGTAGGCATTATTATTGGTGTTGTCGTGCTTCTAGTTATTGCAGTAGTTGTTGCTACAAGTCTTGTGCCTGATGAGGATGGTGTTTCAGGGCAGGTTGGTGCAAGTGGTGAAATACCTAATAAAATGACTGAAGTTCTTGAAAAAATTCAGAATAGTCTTTCTGGTAACAAGAAAAAGTGATTTTTTGTGTATTTTGTGTAAATTCTTTTATATTTGATATCACCACTGAATACACGAAAATAACAAGATGTCAATTATATGGAAAAGACATCAATCCAAAAAGTTTGTCTTTTACTTTATATTTATAATATACTAGTATTAATTGAAAGCATATGGGCGCTGAAGAAAATAAGATACAAAAGCTTAGGGAAGAACTTGATAGGACACCATCAAATAAAGGCACACAACACCATAGAGGACTCCTTAAGGCTAAAATTGCAGCACTTAGTGAAACCCGTGAGAAAAAGGCATCTGGGACTGGGGCTGCTCTGGGCGGGTATTCAGTAAAGAAGACAGGTGATGCCACAGTTGTGCTTATAGGGTTTCCATCTGTTGGGAAGTCTACGTTACTTAACAAGATTACAAATGCTAATTCTGAGGTTGGAGGTTATGATTTTACAACACTTGATGTTATTCCCGGGGTTTTAGAATATGAGGGTGCAAAAATACAGATACTTGATGTTCCGGGAATAATTGAGGGCGCTGCTGAAGGTAAAGGACGGGGTCGTGAGATACTGTCTGTAATTTGCAATTCAGATCTTGTAATTATCATGACTGATGTGTTTAAGATACGGCACATTGACATAATTAAGAAAGAACTGTATAAGGGTCGTATACGGCTTGAATCAAAAAAACCAGATGTTACAATTGAAAAGACTGGTCGTGGCGGGATATGTGTCAATACAGCTGTAAAACTTAAAAAAATTGATGAGAGGACAGTCAAAGCAGTTCTTAACGGGCACAGAATTATGAATGCTAATGTTGTCATATATACAGATGTGACAGATGATCAGCTTACAGACATTATACTTGCAAACAGAAAATATGTCCCTATGATGGTACTTATCAATAAATCTGAATTCATTGATGAGGTTGAGATGGAATCCATACGCAATAAGTATCCAGATGACATCGTACATTTTATATCTGCTGAAAAAGAAACTAATCTTGCTGAATTAAAGTCTATGATATATGATAAACTCCATTTTATCCAGATACATACAAAACCCGTTGGTAAAGAGGTCGACATGGATGAACCTTTGATTATGACTAAAGGTTGTACGGTTGGGGACGTGTGCGACAAGTTGCATATGAGTTTCAAGAAAAGGTTCAAGTATGCGCGAATATTCGGTAAGTCTGCTAAATTTGACGGACAGAGAAAGAATCTTAGGCATGTGCTTGTTGACGGAGATGCTGTCGAACTGCATCTTTGATTAGGGTTTATAAATATTGGATTATGTATTATGATGTATGGGTTATAATGACAATTCTGAGGACTATAGTGCACCTTGTATTTACAATTTATTATGTAATGATAGAGGTTCCTGTGATCATTTAAAGCGCGCAAACTGTGGTAATTATAGATCCCCAATAGAGTTGGGAAATTATATGGCTTCTAAAAATATCATTTCTGTTCTTGAGCTGGTTGAGATTATTAAAAGTTGATGTTTATTTTTGTTGTATCTGCGCAGTAGGCCCAAAACACCAATAGCTTTAAAAAGATTTAATCATGTGATAATTAAGTCAATGTGACATCAATGTCCATTCAGATGGGTGTCCATAAAAATAATATCTTAAAAGGTGTGTATTCAATGAATTGTTCCGGTCATTCAAATAACATGCAAGGGTCTATCAATTATATCGATGAGTCACTAAAAGAACAATTACTGCAGTATGGTATCTCCAAAAACGATTCCTTGTCATTGAAATGGATTGGAAATCTGTATCTTGATGAAATGGAATTGAAAAATAATGAGGATATGGGTATGTGTCTGGATGATGAAGGCAATATCAATTACTTATCACTTGTGTCTAATTTCAATAAATTATTGGATGAAGGGCTGAATGCCCCTGATTGTAAATTATATATGAGCAATGGGTTATTCACACATAAAGATTCACTATATTCATTACGTCCCTGCAATATACTTGGACTATATGGGTCTGCAGATGACCCTGCAAATCTGATAAAGCTCATGGACACTATAACTGAAATAGATGGTATACATACATTTAAGACCGAACTAATCGGAGATGATGTATTGCGAGATGAAATATTTCAAATACCTAACGGATACATACCAAATGATATGGCACCTCGCTGGACCATTGCAGATAAACATAATCATGCTAAACTGAGAGATACGACTATTGATGTGGGTCTTGCTTTAGAGAAAATAAATACTATTTTTAGAAACCTAGAAAAGCTAAGCAGAACATAAAAGGTTTAAGTCAAACTATGCGATAAATTCTTGATTATGTGATCTGTGCAAAACTCATTCGGTGTATAATATATTTATGATATGACCGACTGCAGGTATCTGTATAGAAAGATCTGTATCCATCACAATGTTTACAAGTTCAGGAGTTTCCATAATTTCATCAGCATCTGATGCATATTTTACGTCTATACTTGCTATTGTAGCACCTATCAGTCCAGGGATAGTTTCAACTGGATCATATTTATCTGCTTTTATTACGTGATAATATTCTGCAGCATTTTCAATCTCTGTTTCAGTAAGAAATACAGTATCATGGGTTGTGCCAAAATATAATTTTGTTTCATTGCCATCTTTCAGGATTGTAAGTTTGTTGCCAGAAAGGTCTGTCACTTCTGCTCTTTCAAGATATTCAAAAGGTATCGTGTCATCTATGTCGGGCAGATGTCTCTCTAGAAGAACTGATTTATATGAACTCTTATTGTTACTCATGCATAATTATTGTATTCTGATGTTTTTAAGGTTTTTGGGTGAGTTGGTATACTTATTTTGTCTTACTCTCCAAAACAGAACCCATACCTACCGTAATCATAGGGATGATGAGGTATCTCAATCCTATCTCTTGGAAATACTGCGCAATACCCATCCCAGACATAGGCACAAGAATGACAAGGTCTAGCGCGACACTCATAACAAACCAGACAAGACCTATACTTATCCCAGCTTTAAGGTAATCTTTCTCTAATGTGCCCAGATACCGTACTGCAAGGTAGATTCCGACGGGTGCGCCCACCAGTATCATTATGGTCTTGAAGAAAATCTGGCTTATGACCAGAGTGCCGTCAGGCCTGTAGAATATGAAAGAGGCTACAAAAGGTATGAGCCAGATAAGGATTCCGTAAATCAATACTTTTTTTGGCTGTTCCATTGTTTTATTTGGTTTTTAAGATATAAATATTTTAAGATATCGAATTCTTTCTTAAAAAATTGATATTAAAATTGATATTTTACTTAAAATGAGAATGTATAGGTCTATTTTAAACTGACCAATCATAATTATTTATATAGTAATGATATCTATATTATGTATGAAACCAGCAAGAAGTATCAGAGAGTACAATGAACTGGACAGGACCCTTATCGACCTTGCAAAAGACATAAAACCGTTGTATTACCTTACCCCCCTAAATGATGATGATGAAAAAACTAAATTCTTTTCTGACCCAAAATATGTACCTAATTTCAGGTATAAAAAATTAGAATATGACGCTTCCCTTGTTGAAGGTAAACTAAAATCAATAAGAGTTCCTAATGATGTCTTGGGAACTATATTTGCACATCGGAAACGAGAGATATTGCTGATGAATGAGATGATGATGAACCGGGATGATAAAAAGTTCATCAAAAAGGCAAGCAGTAGCATCTATGGTACACCCAGCAAGAAACTTGTGGTTCTTGCAAAAAAGATATTGAAAAAAATACCTGCCTCTGAACTAAAGAAAGATGTATCTGCCACAAAGGTCAAAATGGCTTTGAAAGAAGCGTTGGATGATGATAATCTGACTGATTGGACTATTGAATATTCAAGTAAAAGATGGACCACTGTCTATCCTGCTGAGAAAAAGATTACGATCTGCAAGACACGAAAATTCGCATCAATTGACCCTAAACGATTAGGTGTACATGAAGTAGGAGTACATGCATTGAGGGCGGCGAATGGTCATGCTCAGCCATTAAAGATATTTGCTACAGGATTGCCTGGTTACTTGTCGACCGAAGAAGGATTGGCATCATATTTTGAGCATAAGACTGGTAACACCAGCCCTGAATTGATGCGCGATTATGCAGGACGGGTTATTGCGGTTGATTCTTTGTGTAAAGGGTTGGGTTTCAGAGACTGTTTTGATATATTGGTTCTGGATTATGATTTAAGTGCTGAACATGCATGGAATCTGACGGTACGGGCTTATAGAGGTGGTGGCTATGTCAAGGATCATGTGTATCTTGAGGGATATTACAAAATAAAGGCGTTTGCAGATGCAGGTGGAGACCTTAGAATGCTTTATGTCGGTAAATTCAGTATTTCTGACCTGCCACTGGTTGAAGAACTTTTAGAGGAAGGCATTCTTAAAAAACCTGAATACCTGCCTTGTTTTCTGGATAAATAAATATTTGTCTTTTGTAAGTGATAACAAATAGATAGCTTTATAAACTACAGAAACCTATATTACTTATGTCTAAAATGACTATAAATGTTCAAGATTACACTGAATTAGATAATCTACTTCAAACTCTTGCTGAAGCTGTAGATATATTGGATTATGTTACCCCATTAAATAATTCTCAAGAAAAAAGAAAATTTCTTTCTAGTGACTCATATACTCCTCATTTTGAATATAAAGAGTTAGAATATGACCCTTCTGAAATTATAGAAAAAATTAAGTCTATTAATATCCCTGACGATGCTTTAGGTCAATTATACACTAAAAAAAGAGATGAAGCCTTGTTAATGGTTGAAATGATGGAGAATCGTGGTGATGACGCTTTCATCCAAGAAGCAAGCAGTAAAATCTATGGTATTCCAAGTGAAAAACTGGTTGAAAAAGCAGACAAATTACTTTTAGAGATTAAACCTGTTGAATCGATCAAAGATATATCTGCTGAAGAAGTAAAGATTGCTTTGGAAAAGGCATTGAAAGATTATAATATTGATGATTGGGCTGTTGGATATTCTGAGAAAAAGTTAACTAATGTCTATCCTGCTGAAAAAATGATTAAGCTCAATAAAAATCGTAAATTTTCGAAAGCCGGGGTAAACAAATTAATTGTACACGAGATAGGAGGACATATTTTTAGAGGTGCAAATGGTTATGAACAAGAATTAAAGATATTTGCAACAGGATTGCCTGGTTACTTATCAACTGAAGAAGGACTGTCACTATATTGTGAATCTGTAACAGGCAACATAAATCCAGGAACTATGCAAAATTATGCAGGAAGGGTCATAGCGGTCGATTCTGTTCTCAAAGGCTTGAATTTCAAGGAATGTTTTGATAAACTGAGAGATTATGAACTTACAGAAGATGATGCATGGAACCTGACGGTACGGGCTTATAGAGGTGGCGGGTTCATCAAGGATCATGTGTATCTTGAAGGATATGAAAAAGTAAAAGATTTTGTTGATTCTGGTGGCGACCTTAAACGACTTTATGTAGGTAAAGTCGGTATTTCTGACCTGCCCCTTGTAAAAGAACTTTTAGATGAAGGCATCCTTAAGAAAGCTAAATTTCTACCGTCATTCTTACAGGAAAGCGTCTAGGTCCTTGTCGTACTGTTCTTTCTTTTCTGAATATTCAACTGCGGCCTGTTCAAGAGTTCTT
>DAOVVY010000048.1 GCA_030636885.1 Candidatus Nanohaloarchaea archaeon | reverse complement strand
GTTCCATAAACTCTTTCTTTGCCGAAGGCATATCCGCGCACATGGTGTGCATGTCAGGCATTGTGAACGCACGAAGCCTCTTAAGTCCTGAAAGCTCACCTCTCTGCTCACGCCTAAATGAATAATGTGTAAGCTCATACAGTTTAACAGGTAGATGCTTGTAAGACATGACCATGTCATGCCCCATCAGATACTGCCCGAAACACGCCGCAAACCGAAGGAAATAATCCTTCTCATCAGACTTTATGACATACTGCCTTGCAGGAAACCGGTTCAAGTACTTACTCAACTGCGGATGCTCAAAGTCATACATGAGAGGAGTCTCAACCTGCATAGCACCGGCTTTTTTAACCAGGTCAGTCACTTTAGTCTCAAGAAGTTTCTTGATCATCTGCCCTTTAGGATACCACCTGAGATTGCCCGAATCCGACCCAGGCTCATAATCAACAAGCTCAAGATTGCGCATCATAGCGATATGTGGTGGTTCTTTCTGGTTAATCCTCGACCCTTTCATCTCATACTGATAGAATTTCTTAAGTTCTGGATGTTTACCATAATCAAACTTATCGGCAGGTACAAGCTTACCGTCAGTGTCAAGTATGTGCCAAGTAGACTTAAGCTTGTCCTCATTCTTGACAGCCTCATTCACTTCCTCTTTCTTGACAGCCTCACCGACAGCGATGTCCCGACTCAATTCAGACAACGGATGCCCTTTACATTTGATATTGAACGACTTGTACCAACCGAACGGCGCACGAGATACCACATAACCTTTTACAGAAAGTATGTCTTCAGACAGTTTCATAACCTTGAGCGCAGCATCAGGTTTTGATGGTGTGCTAGTAAGATGGACCCATGGATAGATGACGACATTTTTCGTATTGACCTGTTCAGCGACAGACACAACTTCATCTACAAACTTTTCAGCAATACCGGTCGTATCAGTCTCATCATTTTTCTCTACAGCCGACATAGCGACTAGGCAATCCTCAACCCGATGTTTCTTGACATCAATCTCTTCAGGTTTCTTGACTGCTTTCTTTTTTGCCTCAAACTCAATAAAGTCCGAGTGCAACAGTATTGTCTTCATCTCAAAAGCCTCCAATTTAAGTAAAAATATGAACTCAATGTTAAATATATAGCTGACATCCCTCTAATTTCAGGACAAGAATTAAATAAGTTTCTGTATTTAGCAGATAGTAAGACATTCACCCATACAATACACCTATTATTAATGAACTATTCATCTTTAAAAGTATTTATTCTCTTGACATAGATAAATAATATTAAACTCCCTTACAAAATATACAGTATGAAACTCTTAATCTACGGTTTCGGCCCTTACAAAGAACACAAAAATAACATTACGACAGATATAATTAAAAAACTAAAAGATCGACAAAATCTTACTAAAATAATACTACCCGTCACATTCAATAAAACTATCTTTCTGGATGAAATAAAAAGACACAAACCATCCATAATTCTCGGTATGGGTCAACACCCACGAGCAAAAAAAATCAGGATAGAACGAAAATCAATTAACCAAAAAAGATACAGTAAAGAAGATGAAATAAAACAGATATCTAAATACGGTCCTGAAAAGCATCTTGTCAACCTAAAACTCAAAAAAGATGACCTCTCCCGTATCACTTACAATGCGGGCGATTATGTCTGCAATTATTCAATGTATATAATCACAGAGTTCTGCAAAGTAAAAGGTCTAAAATTTGCCTTTATCCACATACCAAAAAGATATGACCTAAAACAATCTATAAGATTTATAGAAACAAAAATTGATGAGATTGCACAAACGATTTAGAACATCTACTTTTAATGAATTGATAACTATAAAAATAACAAAATCACGCAACAACAGAACTATCAACCAGATCTGAAACTTCAACATAATTTTTATATTCAACACTATTAGGTTCATTCAATATTCTAAGCAAAATTTCATTATTTACCACCAAAACTTTTGCACTCTGATACCACTCTTCAACAGATCCTTTACCCCACCAACCAGCAATCGGTTCAACAATATACTCAGGCATATGAAATGGAACTTTACCCGGAGACAAATATTTACCAACATCATCACTTGAACTTCTAATTTGCACAAGCCCATCACCTTTAAAATTCCAACCTCTCTTCAACACAACATTTCGTACTGCAATATCTTGTATATGTGTAGAACCTGTCTCCTGAACAAGATAATCATACCCTGAATCAACATTAGAAACATTATCATCATAAACATCACAAGCTTCAGATACCAACTGTTTCCATAAATCCTCTCTTGCAAATGAATCTGCATAATACGCAGCCTCATACAATCCACAGACAATATCAAAAGGTATTATATCCCCATTCCATATCCAACCGATTTTCCAGTTATCGCGCCCGTAGTGTTTATCATAACCCTCAAATATAGTTTCACGTTTATCGCCAAAATACCCAGGTCTATCAATCGCTATAAAATCAGATACACCCACCTTCTTATTCCATAACGAATGCAAAACAGAATCATTAACCATACTATAAATAGACTATAAATCATTATAAACATTTAAAAAAATCAAAACCAGAACACACAACACATGTACTTCATTAAAAAATTAACTTTATGCTTTTATAGCGTCATTGTAACGTTTTAACTCTTCTGTCATATTTTTTGAATTACCTGAAAAATATTCTATCTGATTCCTTTTCGTAAAATTAAATTTATTGGCACCCATAGACACATCAAATACTTCTTCTTCATACTGATTTAAAGCCCCTACCCAACCATTACAAAAATCAATAATCTCTTGAGGTTGCATCAGACTAGTAATCATTTTTTCTGTTTCAGCATTCCCATTTTCAAGATCAATTATCTTTACTGTTTCAATAGAATAAAATGCAGGATGTCCCTCTTTCAAATAAGATTCAACTAATATGTTTGAATTATCTTCTTCAATTACTCTAAATCGTTCAGGATTCAAACAATGCACTAATTGTTTATTATCTTGTAATATACCTATCCAGACCTCAGAATTAAAAGAATCAGAATATTGATTAGGTATCATATAACAAGAACCATTATCCTTTAACAAATATCCTCCACGTACCGCAAAAAATTCGTTAATCGCCCACCCTCCGCTTCTTTTTGGAAGATCAAACCAATAACCTTTAAAATCTATTTTTTCCCAACCCATATCCATAATTAAAACACAAATTTATTAAATATTTGCTATAGTTAGATAGTTAAAACCCTAAAAAATCCAAACCTGTTTAAGATTACCCACACTATATATATAGTGTGATTTTCATGCCACAAAAAACAAGACCCTGGTCAAAAAAGACAGAATACAGACCGATGACGACAGGCCAGATAAAAAAAAGATTCAAAGACCACATCCATACCATCCCGCCTAAGTCCACTTTTGAACACATAATACAAGAACTTGCAAAAACCGGCAACACACACACCTTAAATCTAGAAAATTGTGTATTTCTCCCAAAACACCCAGAAGAAGTATTATCCTACAACATCCATAACTTCCCAGAAACCGACACAGAACTCATAAACTACTCAGACGAGACCGACTGGAACATCTACGGCAACTTCTGGCAGGTATCCATTAATGATTTCAAAGAAAAAAGATCAAACTTGATGAAACCCGTCTACCCACACTCACTTAGCAAAAGAAAACAATTCATAAAAAGAATAAAAACAAAAAAAGTAGACCAAGATATACCTTTCGAACCAAGGTTCCGATACGACGCACTTAAACAGGACTGGCCCCCTTGGATAAAACATGAAACCACCTACAATCTCTGGGATTACATAACGGCAATTAAAGGCGGAGCAAAATTCTACACAGAACACATAAAAGGAAAACATCTTGAATTTGAAAATGTCGACAATAATACATGGATTGCAGAAGTCCCTGCAGACAGCAATCCCGAAGAGACCTACAGGACAACTATCGAATACATAAAGAACAAACAGCCGATTTTACAGAATTTCATAGGAACCTGCACCTGCCCCGACCACCAAAAAAGATCAACAGACAAAAGAAACAGGATATGTAAACACATAATATATGCAACTACAGAACTTGCCTGCCACATCGATAAGTTACCAGAAACTTTCCTTTTTCCAAAATTGAGCGCATTCCACCTGAACGAAAAACTGGACAATCTGATATACCCTCAAGGACAAAAAACAGACACCTCAAAAGATACCCTGATACGCGCATACCTCGACTACAAGATAAATGACATAACAACGTTATTCACCACCGACCCGAAATACACGCAAAGATTGCACAACGCATACAAAGAGATTATAATATAACCAAAAAAACCTACTTTTAAAAACATCAAAATCAAAATTAGAACAATAAAGGTGATATCGATAAAAGTAAAGATCATAAAAGACGCAGTCCATGGCGACATAGAATGTTCTGAACTTGAAATGAAAATAATTGATTCTTGTCGTTTCCAAAGACTTAGAAACATTGGTCAATTAGGTCTCTCAGATCTTGTATATCCCTCTGCAAATCACACAAGATACGAACATTCATTAGGTGTCATGCACCTTGCAGGAAAAATAAGTCACAGTCTAGGTCTAAACAACAAAGACACAAGACTTATCCGTATTGCAGGTCTATTGCACGACATAGGACATCTACCCTTCTCCCACACACTAGAATCCGTACTTTCGCCAAACACAGACCATCTTCACGAAACAAATGCAATAAACATAATAGACAATGATTTCTCTGAACTTTTCAAAAAACATGACATAGACAAGACCGCAGTTAAGGACATGATAATAGGTAAAGGCAAATACGGAAAAATCCTATCCTCAGGTGTAGATATAGACAAATTAGACTACCTCACAAGAGACTCATATTTCACAGGCGTAGCATATGGTGTGATAGACCTGAGCCGATTAATGCATATAGCAACTATAGAAAACGGCATATTCGCATTCCAAGAAAAAGGACTAAGAACCATAGAATCAGTCATACTTGCCAGATTCATGATGTTTTCAGCCGTCTATGATTACACAACAAAACGAACTGCTGAACGAATGCTTTTCCGCGCACTTGACGCCATGGACCGACGATCACTTAACATAACCAAACTACTAAAGATTGACGAAGTGGACTTCCTGAGCACGTTACGGCAACAAGACGGTTACACAAAAGACATAATTGACAGGATAGACAAACGTCAAATCTTCAAGACTGCGCGCATAATCACAAAAGATGACCTGAGCACAGAACATGTAACACGATGTCTTGAAATAAAAGATAACCTAAACCAACTGAAACGGATTGAAAACATAATCGCAAACAAACTAGACATCCCTGAAGGTTACATTATCTTAGATATTATGGACTATCCAAAAGGCATAGAGCATATCAACATCAAAAAAGACAACGGTGACATAGTAAAACTACGAGACATATCTGCGCTTTCACGATCTTTGATGCGCCAGAGATGGCAGGACTGGCGCGTCTCATTCTTATGTCCTAAAGAATACCGACAGATAGTGAAAGAGAACGCAAAAAACCTGTTTTTGAAATACCTGTAAACCCATTCTTAAACAGTTTAAAAATCCCCCACAGACACTAACCTTTATAAAGATATACCCAATTAGTAGTGACACAAGTGATACTCATGTCTGATAATTATAAAGAATTTAGATTAGAAGGTCCAACTAATCAAATTTTATCCGATGAAGTCCATAATGCTCTACAAAACCTAATGGATAAGATTCCAAAAGAAGAACGGATATACCAAGAAGGTCCATTAAACAAAGATGAATATTCATTAAAACTTGTAATATCCTCAAAAAATGAACATTTTAAAAAAATAAATGCATCTTTCATTTCTATATTATCTGATAATTCAGATAAAACTGATCTATCATATAGTGCAGAAGACCTGACCCCCACAGATTGTGAAACAATATATCAAGGTTTAAGGTTAGGTAAAACTTCAAGAAGCACTACAAAAACCAAAGCTGACAATTATACAAAATTAACTATAGACCCATCCCAATCAACAAAAATGGAAATATTAGAAAATTATATTGCTACAGGTTATACTGGTTGGATAACTAGTAACGATCTTCATGACTCAATTGAAAAAAACCCAGATATGGAATACATCAAATTATCAACAATATCAACATACCTCTCTCGTATGTATAGAAAACGTATTCTTGAACGAGATGGTAACAGGACACAAAGAACATATAGGTATATTCACCAATAAGAATAGCCCAACCACCACATATCTTTTTAAAAATTGCTGCAACCATTTATTATACTGTTGATACAGTCCCGTGGTGTAGAGGCCAATCATTCCGGTCTTTGGAACCGGGCACCCAGGTTCGAATCCTGGCGGGACTATTCTTTAAACTCAAATTCTAAAAACTTTCCC
>DAOVVY010000022.1 GCA_030636885.1 Candidatus Nanohaloarchaea archaeon | reverse complement strand
TATCACACATATATCAAAAAAAAAGAATAAAAGAATATGATTTAACTTTTTAGTTTTTTGGCTTGTTTATCTTGCCACTCATCACTGGATATAATCTTCATCAATTCGGGTGAGTTTTCAATCATGTTAGCCAACTTTTCAAGTTTCTCATATGTATCCTTTTTCTTTTCTTCTTCCTTTTTAATCTTTGCTGCCGCTAGCTGTGATAATGGAAGACCACATACCGAACAGGAGGTAGAACCGATACCATTCGGATGTTTGCATCTCCCACAGACAAAATCTTCAGGTGTTAATTCTTCTTTCTTCTTAAGACCGTGCTGTTTCCTCAATGCATCACGAACATTATCTGATGTAAAATGTTGATAGGTTCTACTCATGTCACTGTCAGGAGCATGCCCTAAAGCCTTTTGAGCTACTGCCTGACCTAAATCCCTATGCCATATATATGCACGACTATGCCTGAATAAATGAGCAAAAACACGCTTATTTAAGCCTGCATTGACTGCCAACCTTTTCAATGTTATATCCAAATGCCTATGCTGAAGTACCTCGCCATGATTCTTGGCACTAGTATTTATCCAGACATAATGATTGGGGTCATTTTTAAATGGATGATTATCTATCCATGATCTCAAGATGTCATAACTTTGATATAAAAACACAAACCTATCACGCATCTTCTTTGCCATCTTCCCTCCCGTTATCTGTATCTGTACCTCAGTCTCAGTAAATTTTATATCACGGAGTTTCATAGCCCTTAATTCTCCTGCTCTCGTCCCAGACTCAAAAAGAGTGGCTAACAAAGCTTTCCACATTAAATTATTTGTGCAATCCATCATCTTTTTAACTTCTTCGGGCGTCAGTAGGTCATCTCGAACCAGTTTATTTGGTGGTGATTGATTGGTCAGCCACCTTACAAGTGTTGGTAAAGGGTCGCCATTTTCGACCTTATAATACCATTTAAAGAAAATCTTAAGTGTAACCTTGAAGTTTTCTCGTGTCCATGCCTTGTAACCGCTTGATTCGACCCGTGCCATGACTTTTTCAACATCATCACGGTTCCATTGATCCATATCTTTGCCATTGAATTCAAGTATCTTAGTAAGCCTGCTTAAATAAAAAAGTAGCCGATGACCCGATAGACCTTTAGCTGTGCATGTCTGAATAAAACCATCTATCAACTTTTTATTGTTGTCAGATATTGTTTTGTTATTGCTGATGCTATCAAGCCTTTTTTTTACTACATGCTGTATATGGTACAGCGAATCTTCCTTAGAACTCATATATCCCATTTAAACCACCGACTTTTTATAAGCCGGTGGAAATGGAACAACTTGTATAATGCCGAAGGTGGGATTTCCAGCTATGGTAAATATTACAACCATTGCATTCGGACCCACGACCTCTAGATTTCTCAGCGCTTTTAAATATCATTCCATCTTGCGACAGTCATTACTCATACACATATGAGTCTAGCGCTCTAAACCAGGCTGAGCCACTTCGGCACGACCTTAAAAAAGGTCGATCATTTAAGCCACCATTCGCTTGCGCTCAGGTGACTCGCTCAGTTGAACGACCCAACAGAAATTAAACATAAAGTTTTATAAAAAGAAGGGGTATGTGGGAATTATAGCACCTTGACCTTGACACCTGGCGCTTTCTCTTTAACAAGGCGCTTGAACTCATCAATATCCGCTGTTGTGCCCTCGATTGCGCCGTAATGCATAGGAATTACTACCTTAGGTGTAATGTCTTTTACTGCATCAGATGCTTCAATAATATCCATAGTGTAAGTTCCGCCAACCGGCAAGAATGCGATGTCTATGTCTTTTTCATTTAGGTCGCGCATTTCAGGTATCCTATCAGTATCGCCGGCGTGATATATTTTTGCGCCGTCAATCTCAATTATGTAACCGACACCCATACCTTTCGGATGGAATTGCTTACCGATGTTATAGGCCTCGACTGCTTTAATTGTTATGTCGCCCAGGTCTATTGTTTTTCCGACTGCAATATCTATAATTTTACTTTTAATCGTTTGTGCACATCCTTTTGGCGCTATCAATTTTGTATCAGTATCTGATATCTGGGCAATCTTGTCGGGTGCACAGTGATCAAAATGTTCGTGGGTCACAAGGATCAGGTCTGCTTTGGGGCTGTCATCAGGAAGTATGTATGGGTCGATGTAGATTGTCTTTCTGGGCGAGACTATCATAACTGATGCATGACCTAGAAGGTGCACTTTTATGCTGTTCAGTTCGTATGTATCCATAAATGTATCAACCCTGTTTATTTTTGAAGATATGAATAATATTGCTTTTAAAAGTTATATATAATAAGTATTCAAACATCCAAACTGATATAAACTAAAAAAGCCATATATTTGTATGTTCAGTGAACCTGAAAAAAAAGTCCTTGAAACAATTTATCTTAAGAGCGCGGAAGTCATCAATTCTGTAACGATGCCAAACGGCGCAATCTTAGCAAGCCCGCCAGGACGACGGTACCCGTATATGTACCCGCGCGATACCATGTTAATATTGCGCGTACTTCTTGAACTTGGCGAAATCAAAAAGACTAAAAAGACACTTGAATTCATATTAAGTCTTGTAGGTGAGACCGGTGAATGGTACCAGAGATATACTAAAGACGGTGAATCTGCAAGCTATAGGCCATCACAGGTCGACTGCAACGGACTTGTCCTTTACATGGTCAAGAAATATTATGATGCGACAGGCGACAAAAAGTTCCTTGAGAAACATTGGAGACAGATACATCTTGGCACTCGATTTCTCGAGGAACATTACATAAAAGAAGAAAAACTTGTCTTTTCCATGAACTCAATCCATGAATGGCCACCTATGGAGGCAGGATTTGAGATATGGGCCAACGTGTGTGCTTGTGCGGGATTTAAGGCAGCTTGCGACATCGCAGGAATCCTCGGTAAAAAGGAAGATTCAAAGGAATGGTGCCAGATTGAAATGGACCTTACAAAATCAATCATGACAAAGATGGTCAAAGACGGACATTTCATAAAGCTTACTAACATGGTAAACATATATGATGCTGACATTTCTGAACTTGGCGCTTATATTTTAGGTCTTGTTGCAGCAGATGACAAGGTCGCAAAGAATACATGTGCATTTATCGAGAAAAATCTTTATGACAAAAAATTAGGTGGTATCAGGCGGCATGTCGAGAAGTATGGACGACCAGGACGTAACAATGGCGGCTATGGACCTTACAGCATGTATACAGGATGGATGGCACAGTACCATATAGATAGTGGCAAGCCAGAAAATTCTAAAAAGTATTTTGACTGGTTCATAAGACATCATAAAAATGGACTTATACCTGAGCATGTCTCCACAAAAAATGATTTCCTGAAATGGCAGAAAGAGGCAAAAGAGATCGGCAGGTATTACAAGAGCGGTAGAAAAGAAGAGGCTGAAAAGGTCATGAGGACTAAAGATTTCAAGGAGAATGGTGTCGCATACTGGGTGGTTCCGTTGACATGGGGGCATGCAGAATTTGTTCTTGCATATCATAAATTGAAAGAAAAAAATCTAATCTGAATCTGACTCAAATAACAATTCATTTATTGTCTCACTCCAACCTTTAGGTCCCTCAAAAGTTGTGTAGATTACATCAAAATTTATTTCTGGTTTCTTGTGCTCTCGGTTCTTCACAAGGACAGGGATGTCTACATTTTTCAGCATAGGGATGTCATTCTCGCCGTCACCCAAACCTATCGTCTTGAGTTTTAAACTGCCACCATATTTTTTTCTGAAAAGGTCGGTCAGAATCTTTACCGCATGACCTTTGTCATTTGCACCCATAAGGTGATGATACCTGCCGCCTGCGCTTGTGTTATATCCTGCAGTTTTTACTATTTTTGTAATTTCTGTCTTGTCTTTAGGATTAAGTATCTTGAAAGCAACATCATATTCTCTCTTTTTTGCACGGATGGTATCCATCTTTGTAAGACCTGTCTCTTTTGACAATTCACTGACAGACATATCTGAAAAAGTCTTGATTTCAAAACCGTCTTTTTTCAGTTGTTTTATTACTTTATTTAGTTGTTTAATAGGTGTGCCAAGTTCAATCACATTGTATTGGTTCATTGATTTATCAAAGGGATACTTGAATGAGAAATAATCTTTAGGGATGAATATTACACCACCGTTCTCTGCAATGAATGGATGTCTTAGATTTAATTTATCTGTGTATTTTTCTATCTCGCCACGAGTCTTGCTGGTGCATAATATGATTGGAACATTTATCTTTTTTAATGATTTTAAAGTTTTTGATGCATCTATATAGGAATAATCCTTGTGATCTATCAAAGTGCCGTCAAGGTCGGTGAATATCACTATCTTTTCGTTGTTTCTTGAAAATCCCATATTTATAACCCACTACATAAAAATCTGAACATTAGAACATGACAAGTCCTAAAATTAAAATAGATACAAAAAAACTTACAAATAAAAACACAATTAGTTGTGAGTTATCTATCCGCATTAAAGGATCTTGGTATCGCTCATAATATATTTTACCATCAGTTTTGTCTTTAAATTGCCAGCCTTTAGCTTTAAGTTCTTTTGCTTTTGATGACAGTTCTGGATCTTCTGCATCAAGGATAACAAAATTATTATTTTCAGCCATATTAATATTAGGGAGTAGATATATATAATAATTTGGGGTTAATTTTCATAACTCTATTCAAAAATAACAATTATAACTTAAATGATCTGTCAATTAGGACATCATCAATTGATGCAAGGACACGGAGCGTTTTGGGTATCTCATCATTTGAGTTAAAAAAGAACTGAAATTCATTGTCACCCACACAAGTTAGATGATTAACTGATCGTTCAGGATACGTCGTGTTTATTTCAGAAGAAGTTACATCAGGCATGAATACATATTCTTTTCCAGATTTGAGATACAAAATTGCAGATATTTTTGAGTATTTAGTTTTTGATATATCTGTAACTTTTATTCTGAAACGAAGAAAATCCTCTGTAGGTTCTATAGTGTATGTTACGTTTACCATAATGTATCTACTTTCACTCTTTCATTTTTGATTCGGTTTTTCTATCTTTTTCTTTTTTTTGGAGATTGCCATATCATGTGCTTTGAAATAGTTCTCAGCAAGATGGTCCCAACCCACAAGATGCGCCAGTTGTTTTGCATTATGTTTTTGAGTGATAATCTCATGTTCAGACATAGTTGTAACGTCATGCATCAGTTTAGTAAGATCATATACGATATCTTTGTATTTTCTACCACGACGTTTAAGAATCTTTATACCTGTGTCAGTTTTGTTATCTATCTTCTCGGATATGTATTGACCGAACCCAGCAAGGTCTGTCGTAATTGTTATGCAACCATTGGCTGCAGATTCGACAGGAGTGTAGCCCCAGGGTTCATAATATGAGGGAAATACTGTAAGACTTGAAGCTATCAGCATTGAATTATAACTCATAGATAGAAGACGATCTGCTGAGGATAAATATGCAGGATAAAATATAATTTTGACAGGACTCTCTTCTTGATTGAAAAGGTTATTGTGTTTCAGTCTACTGATTATATTATCATTTTCTTCAGGATAATTTAGTTCAAGAGCGCACAAGGGGGGATTTTTATTTTCTCGGGATTTAAATGCAAGTGCGAGTCGTTTAAAATTATTAGTATATTGATTTTTTACAAAGTTTAAGAGGGATTCGTGTGTGTATTCACCGTGAGTTAATGATTGCATCAGTTGCCATTTAATTTCTGGAAGTACCTCCTCAACACGATTCTCTAATTCGTTATAAAGTGAAAAGTTCTCAAGTATTTCTAGATTCTCACCACGAACATCAGAGGGAATTGCAATAAATACGAACGTATTTTTATCGTAACGTTCTTGTTTCAGGCGTTCATTCAGTTGTCCCAAGGCATCTATGAAAACATCAAGACCTTTATTGTGATACTCATATCTTCCGGAAATCATGATTATCCTTGGGTCTTTGAGGTTGACGTTATAATACGGTTCAAAATATGCAGATAAAAACGATAATACCTTGTCTTTTTCAATCTTATGCCTATATGATAATTTTTCCATCGCAGGATAATTTTTCATATCAAGACCGTTCGGGAGAATTATGTCTGGTTTTCGTCCCAATATATATTCTGCCTCTTTTGCAGTCGTGTTACTGACTGTTGTGAAAATGTCACAATTTTTTGCACAGACAACTTCAGTTAAATGTTTTGCAGGCACTTGATAGTTATAAGCTTCTTTTGTTTCAATTGTTGTGTTTATCTTAAGACCATCATCTATCAACTCCGCAAGATTTACACCGTGACTTGCAATTGACCTGCCCAACATTGTTGCATGTACAGTAAACACAGTTGCAATATCACAGTTTTGCATTTTAAGGTAAAGGAGTGCAACACCTGACATCCATTCGTGAAATTGCGCAATTATTGGTTTTTTCAGATTGGTCTTTAGGCGTTCAAGAAGCATGCCGACAGCATAACTCCAAACTACAGGTTCCTCAAACCAGGAATCAGAACCTATAGAATCAATCTTGTATTTTTCCCATAATTGACTTTTTATATCGTTTGATTTATGCATGAAATCTTTGACATCAATTAAAATACATCGTGGTTTGCCTGGTATGTTCCAGAAACCGTAATAACACCTGATACCTTCTTTTTCAAAATAGTCAAAAATAGGCCTTAATTGTCCTGCATCGTGACTTATGAATTCATATTGTGCTTTTGACCTGTCATAAAAACCAATAGTATAATAATTATCACCATACTTCTCAAGCATCGCTTCTGCCTTTGAGCTTATGACTGTATAAATACCACCTACTTTATTTCCTATCTCGAAGGATACTTCAAAAAATAGGTTGTTATTTTTTATTACCATTTAAACACTCCCGAGTGAAAACAATATCAAGATACTGAATAATACTACAATACCTATTTATACTGGGTTGCTATATATATTTATTATGGATAGCATTTATATTAAAAAACATGAATCTCGTGATAAAACATATGCACAGAAAGGATTCAGATCGTTTCTCTATAGGTATATAGATTCAGGATTCAGAACAAAATGGAATGGTTTTTGGATACCACCTTTAAAAATTCTTGAATATTATGCATATAACATTAATGGAGAATGGCTTGATGTTAAAAATCAAACACGATTCGCACTTGACAAAGAAAAGGGTATTCACAGATATAATCTTACTAGGAAAGGACTTGAAGTCAAAGAGATTGTATTTGTACCACTTGATATGAAAAGTATGATATCAACACTTGAAATCAAAAACACAACAAAAAAAGACAAGAAAGTCAATGTGGCTTTTGAAGTTGCAGTTAACATGAGAACCAAAGATGAAAACTGGCATGTCAGAGAGTATAATACAGAATATAGTAAAGTGCGACGATGTGTCGATATCACAACTAATGAAATTAATGGTTTTTCACGAATAGGTATAGGTAACACTAAAGGAGTTACATTCAAGTTTACTTCAGACCCTAAATATAAAGATCATTATCCTGGAAAGGAAAAACAGAGATGTTTTACGCCAGGTAAAATTGAAGCCACATTAAATATTAAAGCTGGCAAGACTATGAGTATACCATTTATAATTTCGGCAAGTAACATATCAAAAGATGACCTTTCTGAGAATTATGATTATTCAATCAGTAACTGGAAAAAAATGATTGATGCTAAGAAAAAATTATTTACTAAACTTTTCACAACTGAAAGGATTGAGACCAATAATAATGCAATTGACAATGCATTCTCGTGGAGTGCAGTAAATCTTGCGAACCTGATACAAAATGGTGACGACGGACTTGGTATGCTTGCTGGGCTTCCGTGGTTCCAGAGATTTTGGGCAAGAGATACATTATGGTCTATGTTCGGTCTTATTGATATTGGCGAATTTTATGCAGTGAAAGAATGCCTTTCAGATATTGCAAAAAATTATAAAAATAATATACCTACAGTAACTGACCTTAGTGGCAAAAGTGAATATTACAGTGATGATACAAATCCACTTTTCATCCTTGCAGTAGATTATTATGTCAAGACCACAGGAGACCGTGAATTTGAAAAAGAGATGAAAGGTGTAATTAAGAAAATTGAACAAAATCTTAAAATTGATAAAGAGGGTCTTGTTGAAACGAGACCAAATGGAAGTTGGATGGATTCCTATGACCGATTCGGAACACAGATTGATGTCCAGTCACTATGGGTGGAAGCACTTAAGACTATAAAATCTAAAAAGGTAAAAAATCTTAAAAATACTGTCGATACTCATTTCTGGAACATGCTTGAAAATTTCCCTAAAGATACATCTACGGACGAAGCTATGACTATTAATTGTACAGTACCTATCATGTTCGGACAGTTTCCAAAAAGTAGGAGTGTCATTACGCTCAACAGGATAAATGAAGAATTCAAGACAGAACATGGTGTTCGGACAAGATCACCATATTCAGTAGGATATGGACCCTCAGAGTACCATAAAGGTGCGTCATGGGGATTGACGACTGGTTGGACTGCAGCTGCTAGTTTTGCACAAAATATGAATGATGATGGTGCTGGATACTTAAAGCTTATGGCATCTGAAGTTGATGAGAATCATATCTCTGCAATGGCTGAATGTGTCGATTCAGAAACGGGTGTGTTATGTGGTGCAACAATGCAGGCGTGGTCACATGCAATGTATATCCATGCGATTGATAGATATATGTTTGGAATTTGCGCAGATATGAAAAGTAATGTTATAAAAATTACACCTAGCATACCACGGACATGGAAATCGGTTGCACGTTTCGGTAAGAAGATGGGTTATTATTCTATGAACCTGCGAATTGACCAGGATGAAAAAAAGATTGAGATGCACCTTATATTCTCATCAAACCCGAAAGCAAAAAGTGTTATTACAATGCCTTATGGTATGAAGAAGATTACTGTCAATGGTAAAAAGTTTAAGGAAAATGTTGCAGATGTCACATTGAAGAAAGAGAATAAGATTGTTGCTTGGTTTTGATAATCTAAATCAATTTTTTATTCAATAGTTTTTTTATTGACTAATATTTCACCATCACTTTCTAGCAATTGATAGGCCATATTGTTGTCTGAGATAAATTGTACCTCTCTGAGAAAATTTTTTGGT
>DAOVVY010000074.1 GCA_030636885.1 Candidatus Nanohaloarchaea archaeon | reverse complement strand
TTATTATTATTATTATTATTTAAATTAGTTTTTTTATCTTCAATTTTGGTTTTAGTGGTCTTTTCTTTTTCCATCATGTATCACATAAAATTAGGTTTGTATATAATTATTGGGTTCTCTGTTATATATTAAAGATGGTTTCAAGTTCGTCTTTACCTACAAAACCTTCGCGTATAGTTTCAAAATTGATTATCATCGCAGGTAAATTATCAATCTCTATGTCGTATGTATTAAGTATTGTGCTTATGAGTGGATCTTCATCATATTCACCATCTATGGATAGAACTACAAGTTTTCCATGTTTCTTGTCTCCGTTTTCTAATATTGTGTCTTCATTGTAGTTTTTTATGAATTCATCAAGTATATAGCCTTGCATTTCTGAGACATCATCATCTATCTTGTAAAAATAAAGTATGGGTGTGTATTCATCTTTACAAGAATCTTGATAGTTGTATATCAGGTTGTAAAATTTTATTTCCATCAGGAAATATCTGCGTTTCAGGTATTCAAATTCTGCTTTTTTGAAATCTGAGGCACTGCCGTATCTCTGTAATTCACGACCTGTATTGCCAAGTTCTTCACTTATCATCTCTATTCTAGGGGTCAGTATCTCACAATTTACATTTCCTATATTTTCTAAGAATATCTGTTCTATGTTGTAACTTTCGCTGTTCAGTTCATTGTCTTTTATTATGTTCAATACTTCATCTGTCCTATAATTGTCAAGAACCCAACCTATCATGATACCACTTGTGAATATGACTATGGTTGCTATAAGGCTTGTGATAAATATGTGCTTTATGTACTGTTCTTTCATTTAAAATCCTCTGTTTTTGATTATTATGTTAATTGTATCAGATATATTTAAAAAAGCTTACCATACACGTTCTGATTTGCGTAATTCTAGTATTATTGAATATATCCAGCTTATTGTGATTAGCCAAGAGTATGCTGTGAGGAATAATATGAATGCAATTATTGATTTTGGGGATAGATCAATATCTTTTTCTGTAATTTTGTGTGCTTTGTACATGAAATAAAATCCTATAAGGGTTATGACTATCAGAGGTATTGATATTGTGAAATTGATGGTCAATAATGTCTGTTTCATAGTGAGCATGTCTATAAGGTCAAAAATTGATGTGTCTGCGATTATTACTCGTTGATATATGTATTTGAACCATTTTATTATTCCATCTCCTACAATTGTTGTGGTTATGAAAACTAAGAATACACCAAGTATGTTAAGGGGTAGCATGAAAAGTCCTAACACACCGAATTCTTTGTTAAAATGCATGTGCTTGTATTTTCTTGCATTGTAGATGTATCCGCGAAACCATCTTATTCTTTGGCGCATCAATGCTTTAAGTGTGTTTGGAGCTGCTGTGTGTGTTATGCTTCTTATTTCAAAAGCTATGTGTTTGTGTTTATTGTGGAGACGTAATGCAATCTCTAGGTCTTCTGTTATGTTGTCTGCTTCGTCGAAATGACCTTCTTCTTTTAGGTCATCTGTCCTGTATACACTTAAGACTCCAGGGGTTACATACATGCAATTTATGAATGAGTATATCTGTCTAAATATCGCTGCGTACATGTATTCAAATACCTGGATCTTTTCAATTATCTTTTTCTTGTTTCTTATCAATATGCTACTTGAACATCCTGATATTCCTTTTTTTCTGAAATTTTGAACTATCCTTATCACTGATTCTTTTTCTATGTATGAGTCTGCATCAATACATGCGAAAAGTTCTTTTTTAGATTTTTTTAGTGCAACATTCAGTGCGTGACCTTTACCGTAATTTTTAGTGCTTATGACTGTTATGCCTTGTTTTATGTATGTTTTTGCAATCTTTGCAGTATTGTCTTTCGAACCGTCATCTATCACATATATTTCATATCTGTTTTTTGGATAATCTATTGCTAATATGGACTCTATCGTCTTTGCTATTGTTTTTTCTTCATTGAATGCAGGGATTGCAAAAGTTATGGATGGATAATAGCCTTTTTTTTGTTTTTTACATTCTTCAATCTCTTTTTTGCCTAGAAGTAATAGATTATACCATATAATCGCTAAGTATAATCCAATGAATGATATGATAAGCATGATGTATTCAAACATATTGGTTCACTTTTGTATTTAATAGAGTTTCAGGTGTCCAGTTATCTTGTTTATCTTTTCATCAGTATCTGGACCTATGGCGAGAGCCGTTAACGTTCCTTGCGGGATTTCTGTTCTTCCTGCATCACGTATCAGTGCGGGTTTCATATTTTCTGTGTTTGCTTTGTTGAAAAGTGCTATCATCTCTTTTTCGCTGTCAATTTTTAGGACTACTTTTTTTTGGCCTTGCATCTCCCATATCTTTCTGTTTGTGAATGATGCTTTCTTGTATGCGTTGAGGGATGCGTGACTGGCCTGGGCTGCCATCTTTCCTTTTCCTAGATTTAAATCTTTTCTAATTATGATTGCCTGTTTCATAGTATTAGTTTTGCAAAACTAACTTTTTAAATGATATGCTTATATAGGTGTTTTGTATCAATTAATCTGTATGGTTGGTAATCTGAGCAGTTTTCTTCATGAGCAGATAATATATCCTCTGTTGAATGATAATCCTTATTACACTCTTGGCGAAACAGTCCTTTATGGGTTGGCATTTCTTTTCTTTGTATGGTTAGCATCACGGTTTTTCGAGAAGATGAAAATTGATATTGATTCTAAGTTTTTGGTAGGTTGGGTAGGATGGATACTTATCATGGCTGGCACTCGCGTTTTAGAGGATCAGGGTGTTCTGGTTTCACGTCTTTTCATCACGCCTTATAATGATGTATTTTTTATATCTATTGCGTTCTCTTTGATGTATATCCTTAAGATTTTAGAGAAAAAAGGTGTTGCTGATTTTGATCAGGTCTGGACGCGTCTGCCTTATTTATTGTTTATTCCAATCTTATTTTTCTTGTCCTATTCGAATCTTATCGGGGGGTTGTATATATTATCCCTATTTTCTTTAGTTATGGGTCTGTTGTATCTGTTGCGCAAGAATTTTGTGTCATTATTGTCTTCTGAAAACATGGTTGCTATGTCATCTCATATTCTTGATGCGTCTGCCACTTTTGTTGCAATGTCGGTTTTTGGTGCTTTTGAGAAGCACATAGTGCCTAACCTGTTTATCGGTACATTCGGTCCTATCGTCATGTTTCCCTTGAAAATTGCTGTTGTCGGTTTTGTGCTATATTACATTGATAAAGAAGTGGATAATGACTCTGAAAGGCGCTTTTTCAAGCTTATGATATTCTCGTTAGGGCTTGGTCCGGGGCTTCGTGGTCTGATACAGGTTGTCGGGTACTAGACACAAACTTCCACAGAAGTTTGATCACCAACCTTCAGAAAGGTTGACCATCTTTATGACACTCAAACTTCGTTTGAGGTCATGGTTATATCTTATGTTCTTGATATGTAATTAGATTTAAAATAGAATTTAATTTGTTAAAAATCAAAAAAGAGTGGGTCGAGCCAGATTTGAACTGGCGACCTTCGCCTTGTAAGGGCGACGTCATAGCCACTAGACTACCGACCCATATAAGAAGTCACAAGTAATATTCTTTTGCGACAACTTTATATGCTTTTATATTTTATTGGCGCAATTATGGTCATGTTTACTCTTTCCCAAGGCGCACAGCTTGTAAAATATGCGCGAGAGTCGATAAATGGTTATCTGTCGGGTAAAGCGCCGGAAATCAAAGATATGTCGTTTGCGCGCGATAAACAGGGCGTTTTTGTGACTATTCTTACTTATCCTGATAAAGAATTGCGCGGGTGTATCGGGTTTCCTGAACCAGTTTTCCCTCTTAACAAAGCGATATCTAAAGCTGCGATTGCTGCTGCAATCGATGATCCGCGATTTCCTGAAGTGTCTTTGATTGAATTGGATGATGTAATTGTTGAGATTTCTGTCCTTACTGTTCCTGAAAAGATAGGTTTGTTAGATGATGAAGTTTATGAGGACAAGATAACAATTGGTAAAGATGGGCTGATAATTCGGTGTGGTCATGAGTTCGGTCTTCTTCTGCCACAGGTGCCTGTTGAACTCGGTTGGGATAAGAAGCAGTTTCTGGCGCAGACCTGTGTCAAGGCAGGACTTCCTTCAGATGCTTATTTATCTGATTATATTGAGATCTATAAGTTTCAGACGCAGATATTTTCAGAGCTGAATCCTTTAGGTGCTGTGGTTGGAAAAAAAATGTGAATGTTTTTTTTAATAAAAGAAATTAATGCAGGGGAAGGGATTCGAACCCTCGAACTCCTACGAGAGTGGATTTTGAGTCCACCGCCTTTTGCCGAATAATACCTCTAATCTGTCTAGTGTATATTCTTTGACCAGGCTGGGCGACCCCTGCATTTACAAATTGTCAATCTCTGTCTTTAGTTTGGTTATCTCTGACTGCAAATTGTCAAGGTCTGCGTCTTTTGCTTTGATTTGTATGGTTGACGGACTTGAAAATTCTTTTGGTGCCACAAGATTGCTGTCAATGTTATCTAGTTTTTCATCAAATACATTTAACCGTTTTTCTATTTTTTCGACAGCTTCAGATTTAAGTTTTTCGGCTTTGTTTAAAAGAGAAATAGTGTCAAGCATCTTTTTCATCTCAACTCGTGTGTTAAGTATATCATCACTTATCTCCATATGCCTGTCTATTTTTACAAAAAGAGCTGAGTTTGTTGGAGGTGTTGGTGTCGGTTCTTTCTGTACAGGTACATATGGTTGTGGTGATTTCGGTTGAGTTATCGGTTGTTGAGGGGGTGTATTTGATTGAATCGGATGATTATGATCTTGATTCATGTTTGGTATTGTTGTAGATG
>DAOVVY010000109.1 GCA_030636885.1 Candidatus Nanohaloarchaea archaeon | reverse complement strand
GATAGAATCATTAATTAAAAAAGATAAAATCCCACATCATTTTGAAGAAGCATTAACTTCTGCTATCACATATTTCAAAGAAAATAAATGATTTAAAAATCTATTTTTTGTTTGATTCGTTCAAGGGCATGATGGGTTGATAAAAGTACCCTCATTCCTCAAACAAACAAGTGCTCAAATACTTATATCCATTATCTGGGAATATCACAACAATCCTTTTACCAGAACCTAATTCTTTTGCTTTTTTCATAGCGACATACATTGCAGCACCCGAACTCATACCGACAAAAAGCCCTTCTTTAGTTGCAAGTTCGCGCCCAGCCTCCAATGTCGCAGGGATCTCATCGCCCGTAATCTCGACAATCTCATCAAAATATGTCGTGTCATAGAGTTCAGTAGGAAATAATTCATTTGGATTCCTAAGACCTTGTACTGCAAACCCTAGTTGAGGTATAACTCCCACAATCTTGATATTTTTATCATATTCTTTCAATCTCTTTGAGATGCCAACACCTGTTCCTGCCGTACCGACACCTATGACGACCATGTCAATCTTGCCGCCTGTCTGGTCGATAATCTCCTTGCCTGTGGTCTCATAATGTGCCTGGATGTTTGCAGGATCCCTGAACTGGTCAAGATCAACATAACTTTCAGCATCCTCAGAAAGTATCTGTCGCTTAAGCTCCACCGCACCGCCTGTACCTTTAGCACCCGGTGACAGCACAAGTTCAGCACCGTACGCCTTGATTATCTTCCGCCTTTCAACGCTGACACATTCAGGCATGACAATCTTGATCTTGTATCCTTTCTGTGCTGCAATCATAGCATATGATATGCCAGTATTGCCTGATGTCGCTTCAAGAATCGTTTTGTTATTATCCAGTTTTCCTTGTTTCTCTGCATTCTCTATGATATAAAGTGCCATCCTGTCCTTAAGGGAACCACCGACATTGAACCATTCAAGCTTTGCGCAAATTTCAGCATCATCTGCACCCACCATCTTCTGTATTTTTATTAAGGGGGTATTTCCTACAAGCTCAGTTATGTTCTGAGTGATTTTTGCTGTAGTGTTTAATTTTTGTTTCATCAGGATCGCATCTTTTATATTTTCGTATCAATTAACTTGACAAGATATTATAACAGTGTTATCAACATTTATATACTTTTTTATACCTGCAACCCCAAATAAAAGGCAAGGTGATTCAAATGATAATATCGACGACTGATGAAATTGCAGGGAAGACAATAACTTCGACAATAGGTCTTGTCAAGGGTAGTACAATCCGTGCCAAATGGTTCGGCAAAGACATGATTGCAGGTCTGCGCCAGATAGTGGGCGGCGAGCTTAAAGAATATACGCAGATGCTTGTGGAAGCACGAGATGAGGCAACTGCACGCATGATTAAAGAATCAGAAGGACTAGGTGCAAATGCCATAGTCACAGTAAGATACCAGACTTCTATGGTCATGGCAGGTTCCGCAGAGATTTTGGCTTACGGCACAGCAGTAAAAATAAGGTAATATTATAGACTTCAGAAAAACTATATATACCCCCTCTGCACAACTTAAATTAAGTGATTTTACTTGTGCTCCGTGGGGGGGTTCAATAATCACCCAACTCTTTTTTTATAACCTATATATATGACATAAATCTAAATTATGTGTATTAGCGCAAGCTTTAAACACAGTGGATTGTTATTATATGAAAAAATCATACAAGAACACAATATTTTTTGCAGTTTTAATCATTGTTGCAATAGTCCTATCAATACCGACAATTGCATTGCATGTATTTCAACCAGACACGAGTATATCAACAACCGGCTCAGATCTATTAGCAAAGGCAAACAGTACAGAAAAAATAACAATATCTATAAACATAACTAACACTTCCTACGATTACTTGAACCAGACAAACATAACAATGCCTACCAACTCCACAGATTACGCTAATTATTCAATTAACTGGTCAACTCTTGTACCTCCTTCAGGTTGGACTTGCACAAATGAGAATGACGATAGTGGCAACATATCAAAGATAATCTGTAATGCAACATCTGGCAACGAATTGCAATACTTAGACATATCCTTTAACGCAACCGCATTCAATTTTAATGACAGCAACCACATCTGGACAATAGACACAATGGACAATAATTCCGAGACCAACACAACAACACTCACAACAAAGGTTGGTATAGTACCTACTTTATCATCGCCGAATCCTGCAAATGGCACAGTCCTCACACAATATTTCAATAATTTCTCAGTCAATGTGACAGATACCAATCTAAACACAACATCGGGTCTCATCTTCTTTAGGAATAAAACCAACCCAGTTTGGCGCAATCAGTCCCTTATTTGTTCAGGCACAAGTCCTAATTATACTTGCAGTGGTATAGTCAATCTAGCATCTTATGATGATGAGACTGTCGAATATTATTTTGCAGTCGCAGATGAATACGCAGGCTACGGCTATAACTGGACAGATACATCATACCTTAATGTTACTGTGAACATATCCGAACCAGAATCTATACCTTACATCATATTGATGCCGTTACAATCCTCATACTACAATCAATCTTACGATGTGATAGGTACAAAGATGAACTCCACAATCAACAACAATTCTTACACTTATACAGAGGGTATAGACACACCACATTACTACTCAATCGCGCAAAGATCAGAAATTGTATACTTTGACGAGCGCACAATTGATGTATCCCTCGACAACTCACTTGCAACAATCCTTGCTGCCTATGATGCCGAATATGTGACAGTCATACTTCATCCGCAACATGTGACACCTAATCTGATACGAAACCTGAACACTCTTTTCTCAAGCATAGATGACGACCCGTTTGTTGATGTCGCCTGGGGTGTGGTGACAGGCAAATACCCAGAAGACGCGCAAGCGTTAGTAGATCGGTCTTTAGGTACAGTGGGTTTTAATGATACAACTTATGCGAACTATTACGCGCCTGATTCATTGACATTTACAGGATCAAGTGTGTTCGCACCACTTGAGCAGGCATACCAGAGCGCAGCAGAATTTATTGGATCTATATTGGATTCAGCAGGCGGTAGCAACACATATTTAGGAAGTGAAGTGACAGGTACCTCTTTTGGAACCCGTCTTGCAAATTCAGATGATTCAATAATTTATTTTGCGGGGGGTGGTAGAAATAACAAGCTTTATGTATATGAATCTGATTCAGATCAGGTCGATAATGATAATAATAAATGTCCATCTACTGATTCCGAAAATGAAAGTTTGGGATGT
>DAOVVY010000040.1 GCA_030636885.1 Candidatus Nanohaloarchaea archaeon | reverse complement strand
ACCTTAACAACTCCTAAACATTTCTTCAAATTTATAAACATCAATTCAGAACTAATCTTCATGCCTCAGTGGCTTAGCCCGGTAGAGCGGCTGACTCGTAATCAGCAGATCGGGGGTTCAACTCCCCTCTGAGGCTTTTATTATAAAATTAAAGAGACCTATCTCACTCAAGATAAACATGACCTTTTATCTTCTTATCCCAGACCCAGGAATCATCAGTGTTAGCCTCTCTTTTAAGCCTCACGAAAATGTCAACCTTAGTGTCACAATCATCTGCGTAATGCACAACCACAGCCTCAGGCAGTTGCGGAACTTTAGGTGCGCCATATTCTTTTTTGCCATGATGGCTGAGCACGATATGCAACAGTTTCAGTTTAAGGGTCACAGGGAAATCATCAATCCCAGAAATCTTTTTTGCGACCATGTCATGTCCGATAACCGTATGACCAATTAGCATACCCTCATGAGATACACCGATCAATGTTCCTGAAAGTTCAAGCTCGCTCATCTTACCGATGTCATGCAGGAATGCTCCACATACCACAAGGTCACGGTCCAGTTCAGGATACAGTCCGCAGACATTATCTGCAATTTTCATAACATTTAATGTATGCTCAAGCAGACCACCCACATAATTCTGATGATACTCCATTGCAGCAGGAGTTTTAGAAAAAAGTTCCATAAATGTCTTATCTAAAACAAATGATTTTACAAGTCGAGACAGATCTTTATTTTTTACACTTTCAAGAATACTTTGTACTTCAACCAGCATAGAATCAACATCTTTTGGGGTTGTTGCAACAAAATCTGAGATATCATACTCACTCGAGTCACAGACCCTTAAAGTATCCAGTGCACTATCAACAGATATTGAAAAGTTATTGCTGCCTTTCGGATATTCCTGTACCGTACCAGAAAGTGCTACAACACAGCCTCTTGAAAAAGAATCATAAATTTCAACAGTCTTCTGCTCATCATTACCCCAGTATTTGGCGGTAATCTCACCGGTCTTGTCGGCAAGACGCATCTCAAACCATTTACCTTGCTTGTTATTCTTGTAATCGACAGGCGGTTTCTTGAACTTGAGCGCAAAAAGACCCTCAACCTTTTTTCCGTCAGAGGCAATATCTGAAATGAATTGTTTTGTCATAATCAGAACTTGTATAACAAAAGATATAAATTAGAATAAAAAATTTGAAAGTATTAATTATTATCGCTATTTTCAATCTTCAGACTAGCTTCATGTATCTTAAAAGCCATAAGATTTGTAAATACTTTACCGCATACATTACAGACATACTTTTTTTCAAGACCTAACAATTTTTTAATAAATCCCATATTATTTTTTTGCATTTATCTCCTATATATATCTTTATCCCTCAAATCATTATCATGTTCGACATAATAATCTTCATAATCTCGCTTCTGGCAGTCATCAAAGGCGCAGACATCACAACCGACAGCGCAATAAAGATAGCAAAAAAATACGGAATCTCAGAGTTCCTGATAGGTCTTACAATCGTGGCAGTGGGAACAAGCTTACCCGAACTGGCGTCTTCTCTGACAGCAGTATATTATGGCACTCCAGAGATAGCAGTCTCAAATATCATAGGTTCAAACATAGCAAACATAGGTATGGTATTAGGCATTACTGCAATCCTATATTCTAAATGTATAAAATGCAATGTCAAAAAACATGATATTTATTTTCTCATATTTTCAGTTGTCGCCATAATACTTGCATTCGCAGATTACATGTTGACGTTTATGGAAGGAATGATTTTTATCGGGACTTATATTATATATATAACCTGGTCTTTCAGATTACAAAAAAAACAAAAGAAAAAATCGACAGACTCTACAAAAAACAGTGACATCCTTTTACTGTTGATAGGTCTCACCGCACTTACAGTCGGCGCAAACTATCTAATATCATCTGGAATAAGCATATTGACTGCATTAGGGATGTCAAAGAGCGCATTCGGTTTCATATTCATAGCCATAGGCACAAGCCTTCCTGAGCTTACCGCATCACTTATCGCAATGAAAAAGAAGCACCACGGTCTTGCTGTGGGTAACATAATCGGTTCAAACCTGTTCAATACTTTCATCGTATTCGGCGCAATGGCGACCATGGCAACAATACCTGTCATAAGGTCATTTTACTTCACAGCCATGCCAATCCTTGTAATCCTGACATTACTTCTGTATATGGTGACAGTTCGAAAAAAGCTAACCCAATATGACGGCGTGATATTTTTGGTATTATATATAGTCTCCATTGTGCGTGTAATCTGAAATAGACAGATACATTCTACCTCCCAATATATAAACATCAAAAACCATATTTTATTCTATGTTATGGATTGATATTTTCACAAATCTAGGATTTGTTGGTTTCTACACACTCTGGGCACTTCTAGCTGGTGGTATTGCAGTATTCGGTATCACGAGCAATTTCGGCAAGAAAGGTCTGATAAGAGACATTCTATTCTCATGGATAGTGGGTATTGTTCTTGTAAGCATAAGTTCGACAGGCGCAATCATATTCGCAGTCATATTGCGCATATTCATAATAGGCCTCTCAAAAAGCATAGGCCTGGATAATCTGACATCAATGATAACTGAAGAAGAATCAAAAGTGAAACTGAAAAAACCGAAGACAAACATCATAACCGCCTTGGTCCTGATACTATTTTTCCTGAACATATCAGCAGCAATATTTGCACCACCTATGGAAGTTGGATGGTATAAGATGGACAATGCAGAAATAGTGATAGTGAGTCCCGAGACAGACACAGGCGTAAAAGACATTGAATGGGCTCACATAAAAGACATGCGTCTTGTATCTCAAGAATACGCACTCCAGATACCAAAGACTATGGTCACAGAGACAGGCTGGAAACTGTCAGCAGATTGGGACGGCATCTATCCGATAGACAATACACTTAACTGGGTGATCGGTTACGAACCGACAAGGCTTGTCAATATGGGGAATCCGTCACCTGCATACATATTGGTTGATGCGCAGAACCCCTCAAAAAGGACAAAGGTAGAAGCCACAATGGAATACTCCGAGGAAAGGAAAGGTCTGTTACCGCTCGCATACCAGATAATATTCTCAGGGAAGATAAGGGATGTAAACATAAATTACTGGTTAAGCTACCCATATTTTAATTTCGGAGACACAGTATTGAGCCACGATGACAACGGTGAACCTGTATGGTTCGCACCAGTAAAACTTGAGATACCGACCATATTCATCACAAAATTCTATACAGAACAGGTCGGAATTGTCGCACTTTCAAATGATGGATCAAAAGCATTCTATAGTGACGCCGACATAAAAGCAGGTAATGCCCCAGCATGGCTTCTGGACAGCCAGGCATTAATCGATGAAGACTATTCAATGAAACGGACTCTCATCTGGGCAAGATACGCAAGCTGGAAAGGATTCATAAACTATTACCTTCAGCACGAGAATGTTTACGAGATTGCAAAAGAGTTCTATTTCCAGTATGATAAAGGCGATGACCGACTGTTCGGACTGATACAGCTTGAGCCTGAAGGAAGGACACGAAAAGCGATAACCCATTATGTCGACATCGAAGCTGAAGGCACACAATACGGCAAGGTTACAATCTATGACGCACGGGCAATGGGTCTTATAGGTCCGGAACGTGCATTAGACGGTGCAAGAGGTGAGATAAGCCTTTATTCCGACTGGTACCCACTTCAGCCCCTATTCAAGAGGATCGACGATGGATATTTCTATGTGATACCAATCTACTCAGGATTCTATGAGGCAATGGTGTTGAAAGCTGTCGCAGTGGTTGATGCAAAGACTGAGCAAGTTAAACTGTTCCAGTGGCACGAGCTTGAGACCGATGGAGAAGATGGATCTGTAATAGAAGCAGATAGCGACCAGACAGGTGTGGACACTCCATTTTCTGACTGTACCATACTCTCAAGCGAAAAAGTAGATGGAAAGCTTGTCATGACAATTGAATGCGAGTGATCCAAACCAATTTTATTTTTTATTTTTTAATTCCTTTTCTGTAAATATTTATAAATCCCAAACACAAATATAATAGTATGGCTGGATATAGTTTCACACCGAAAGATAACAAATCTCAAAGATTACGAACAAATACTTCTAAAAAAGTCACAGGCAAAAAAGAAAATAATACCACGACCTCAAACAATGATACTCTGAACAAGTTAAAGAAACCATTATTTATTGCAGTAGCAATTATAGTAATATTATTACTTGGTCCTCAAATCACAGGGAACCTCACCTTGAGCGCAGAAGACAGAGATATTGCTCAAAATCCAGACTTCCCGGACCTATCCAAGTTTGATGCAAACAAGCAATTCTATCTGTGCCAGAATCAACTGAATGCTGATTCAGGAAAATTGTCTCAGTATCAGTTAGAGCTTGAGAGCAAATCAACAACTGCAGAAGCATGCATCCAGCAGAAAAACACTTTGTCCTCACAGTATAATACTTGCGCAGATACACTGACATCAACAAAAGCAAGTTTTACATACTGCAACAGTTCAAAGACAACTTTGTCTAATGAAGTAGAACTGTACAAAAATGAATTAGAATCAACGAAACAGGAATATTCGGATTTCGAGCTTAATAATTATGCATTGACGAACAATTATGCAGACAGTTTTTGTTGTATAAAAAGAGCAGTTAATTCAGAACTTGACATCAAATACTATAAAATCAAAAACAACAAGGTCATATGTACTGAAGATTCAGACGACGACGAATTTGACTGGGAAAGCTGTTGATTCTAAATTCGCAAAGAATCAATTTCAATCTTTCTTAACTTTTTTTTCAGTCACCTTTTTTTTACCAATCTTCTTTTTCCCCTTCTTACCTTTATCATACACACCCGCTTTCTTGATTGCATAGGTTGCAGGATTCAAAATTTTTGGACAGAATGCATTAGGCACACAGACTTTCATATCACTATAATATCCTTTGTTTTGGCAATTAGGTGGCATGATTGGATTCTCTCTCTGGAAAGCATAATTGAGCTGTGTGGATATATAGACAGTCTTTATAGGGTCCGGATTTCTCTTGTTCCATTCAAGAAGCTCTTCTTCAATCTCTTTCAGATTCCAGCCACAAGTCATAAAGAAATTTATAAGCACAAATATAGCTCTTTTTCGCCCATCGAGAACACCATTGAGCATATTGACAACACATGGCGGGAAATATGTATCCTCAATCTTTGCGAGAGGTCCTTCAAATCTTTTACCATCATACGCAGACTTTTTGTTCTTCTGCAGTTTCTCTTTAATAGCTTCTTGTTCGTCAGCCCAATCCATCGTCTCTAAGACAAGAGTTGATGCCTCATCTTCCTCCCAAGTTTCAAGGAAACCGATATCTCCTTTGACTTTATCATACTGTGCATCGGAATACTTAAATTCAGATATCTTATCTTTTGCAATTGGTTTACTCACAAGCCATGTCTTTTCATTGAAAGAGTAAGGTAAGCGGAACAGGTGCCTAACTCCCCAATTCTCTTCAACATCAATAATATTATATGGATTTAATTCATCTATCCCTTCCTCTTTTAAAAGAGATGCAACAGATGCATCAATCTCAATGAACTTTTCAGTAAGTCGCCTCTTGATGACTGATCGTAATAACCCAACCATATTTCGCGGAAGTTCCGGATACATGCGACTTATTGGTACACCATTTATCTTTTCAGGGAACGAATTATGTGATACTGCAACATGAATACCTCGGCTGCCACTGAATTTTGCAGAGATATTCTTGATTCCGAAAGATTCAAGAGCAGAAACTAAAAGCATCGCAGTCACGCGCGCATACTCAAATCCTTCATCACAGTCAATGTCAAGTATGAAATCCCACCCTGAACGCAGAGAATCAAGCTCAATCTTCTTAAGCTCGCTTGACAGTGCCATAGGATTTTTCCACAGTTCAACCGACCCGTGAAATGACGTTGCCTTCTGTTTGACCATGTACTCTAGGTCGCCGATAAACGGAGCAGACGACGGCCTCTTCCCATAGAATGATGCATCGAATCGCGGCGCAATCTCTTTATTATGGCAGATAGAAAACATGTGTTTCAGGATCTCCGGACGAAGGTAATACTGCTGGATCCGTTCGGGTGTGGGTCTGTCCATTATAGGCACAGTCTTTTCATCCATAGCATTAATTATATGCAAATTTTTATTAAAGATGACTAAAAAAACAAAAATAACATATTTAAAGTTAAATTACACCAATATATATTATAGGTAATTATTATGTCAGACAGTTGTGTCTCATGCAGTGGTGATTCATGCGGTTATACATCAAGCACAAGTTCTGCAGACAGTTCAAGTATAGATTATTCTTCGCCTTTAACTAGTTCCGTATATGCAGATATCAACAATTCAGGTGGTTTAGATGCCGCAATTAAAATATACGGAATAAATCTAGCAAAAGACATCTATCTTGAGAATTCCTCAAACCCCGAAAAGATAGCAGACTGCTTCAATGATACAGACCTGTATGGTGTTGATAATCTGCCTTACGGTGTTGCGGGCAAGATTGAATCAAGCATAGTCTATGACTCAACAGGAAATCCAAACATAAATTCAAATATATTTTATGATAAAAATCTTTCCGCAGACGACATGCTTTACACCACACTCCATGAATTAGCGCATCGCGAACAATTAGAATACTCAAAAAATATGCTTTTATCTTTTGAAGAAGGTGATGCAGAATACACTGCTGATAACAAGATAACTAATTATTTAGATCAACTTGAAGAATTATATCATGGAAGTTTAAACACAAAATACACAAGCGACTCGACATACAACGAATGCAAAGCCTTAGTCACAGACATCTACGAAGCAATTGGTGGGAGAGATGAATTCTACAACGCACTTAAAACCCACGACGGCGACTTTTTCCAAGCCCTAGATTCATTTGAATCAGATCTTTCAGACAACGGCATAGGCCTTGAAAATGTATACAATGCCTTAAACATGCTTAATCGAGAACTTAATACAAAGAGATATGATATTGACAACATATCACAACCTACATCAACACCGTATCCTTTTGCTGACAACATATATTCAGATACAATACCACAAGGATTTTTAGGAACTATTGGTATGGGTATGTCTTATCAAGAACTTACACCTTTTGATATAACCTCAAATTTCCCGCTTGCAGATCCACTTTATTCAAACAAAGATGATTGGGGATTATTAAGGGAACTAGATGAAATACTTAAAAGATATCAACAGAACATGTAGCATTAATCATATAACCTCAGATACACATACCACTACAAAGTTTATGCCTATATTTATCATACACATTCTACGAACTTAAAGAACATTATACAACAACAATAAACAAACCTATTTCTGCCGAACATTACAACAAGATAATAATTGAAGAAGAAGGTT
>DAOVVY010000093.1 GCA_030636885.1 Candidatus Nanohaloarchaea archaeon | reverse complement strand
CTTCCCTATTATCTTTGCGTACTCTTTTATGTGGGACATGTTCATACCTTTGACAAGGGTCAGTCGGACAGCTTTCCTTGACGTGAATGATGACATAATGTCCACGGTCTTTTCGAACCGTTCCCAGTAGTCTTTGAATATGGGCGCGTCTATCTTTCTGTACATCTCTTTTGTGGGCGCATCAACTGACAGGTACATCTGATATGGGCTTGTCATGTTTTCCAGACGGTCGGGAAACTGGCCGTTTGTCACAAGGAATGTTGTCATCTTCTTTCTGTTGCACAGGTCTATGAAATCGCTTATCAAGGGATATGCTGTCGGTTCGCCTGTCAAGGATATTGCTACCTGATTGGGGTCTTGGGCCTCTTTCCATTTTTTCATGTCGGTGCCTGCAAAACCTTTGAATCCTGTCAATAGATTTCTCTGAGCAGCTATTGCTCCTTCAAGAATCGTCTCTGGTGTGTCCACAGGACCTGTCATCTCAGGACCCATAGTCTTCTCTATTGCGCGCCAACAGAATACGCACCTGTTTGGGCACCATGAGACCGCAGGTGTCATCTGAAGGCATCTGTGGCATTTGATGCCGTAAAATTTTTCCTTGTAGCAGACACCCTCACCCCTCAAGCTCTTTTTTGTCCAGGTGCAGAGCTTTACTGCTGAATGGTTGCCTGCAATCCTATATTTCTGTTTTTCTAAAATTGCTTTTACGTTTTCAGGAAGCATGGTATCACTTTGTATATCTTATTTTTTATTTAATCTCAAACTCCAGAAAATCGTGAGCTAAAATTGTGTTCTTAAAGATTTTTGTTGCATCATCAAGAAGAAGTTGGGGTGATGTATTTTCCTTTTTATCCTGGTATCTTCGGCTTATGTGGGTTAATACAAGGAGTTTGACATCTGCCTTTTTTGCCACTGTTGCCGCTTCTTTGGCGGTTGAATGACCGATTTCATCAGCATCTGTCTTGTCTGAGGCAAAGGTTGAATCATGGATGAGAAGGTCTGCATCTTTTGCATACTTGATTGTGTTCGTGTCGTATTTTGTGTCGCCAGTGTATACAATTTTTCTGCCAGGGATGTGTTCTATCACGTCTTCAGGAGTTATTGTCTGTCCTTTGAATTCGATTGTCTTTCCGGCTTTCAGTTTTCCTATATAGGGACCTGTTTTAAGGCCGAATTTTGCTGCTTTTGTCATGTTGGCACGAATTCTTGGATCCTCTTCAAGGACGTAGCCTAAAGCGGGGACATTGTGGGTCACTTCAAAGGCAGTCACCTTGTAACCGTCGCCCTCCATTGTGAAACCGTCATTCATCTCAGTTATATCTATCTTGAAATTCCTGCCGAAATACCCGATTGTCAGGAGCTGTTCCAAGAACTCGGTTGTCCTTTTCGGTCCGTATACATTTAATGGTTTTGTTCGTCCCTCAAGAGACATTGTCTGTATCAGACCTAAAATACCACCAAAATGGTCTGCGTGCCAGTGGGTTATGAATATGTGGTCTATCTTCATGAATTTAAGTCCCTGGTCCATGAGCTGGCGCTGTGTGCCTTCACCGCAATCAAACAGGATGCGCTCACCCTTGAACATGATAAATATCGACGGCAGGTTGCGCTCTCTTGTAGGAATGCTTGCTGTAGTCCCTAGGAATTTTACTTTAATCATACTAACGGTTTGTATATTAAGCTTTTTAAAGATTTAAACCCATACATGAATTAGTATATACCCGTAATGTTAATTTATTTTGTGAGGATTATGAATTCAAATAATACGAAACAAGAAGGTAAATATACAAAAATATTATTGCTAGAAGAGACCATAGTTCACAAAGATGAAAATAGATTGTATAAAGATACAATAATTTATTCTGAATCAGCACCTATAAAGGATTGCGACACCTTAAATAAATTTGAAAATATGATTGGTGTTGTAAGAAAAATAATGGATTTAAACGGTACTGAACTAGATAGTGTTGCATATTTCAATAAAATAATCTATTATGGTGAATGTTTACCGGAAAAGAATAGTAGTTATTTTAAAAGATATATAGAAGATATTTATGAACCAAAGTCTATAAAACCTATGACTGATAATGATTCCAAAGAAGATTGGTTTCTATTACTCGAGACATGTGAAGAAATAAAGGACATTGAAGATTGGATTAAAAACAATAATATACAGAGTTACAAGGGATGTCCATCAGATGAATTTGGGGGGAAAAAGAGAACTAATATCCCCTGTGCCTTTGATTAAAATCAAGGCCTTATCCTTGTAATCACATAATAGGTTACGTCTGCCTCTTCATCAACCACTGCAAGAAGCGCTTTCGCCCTTATGTTCTGGCTCAACCTTACGTACCGTGACCATTCCTGATATGAGTGCGCATAGTTCTCAGGGACTGCATGGACATTGTATTTTGTGTGTTCTTTTAGGTCTTTTGAACCTGCTTTATAAGGATTTACGCCACGGTTGTAGACCCTAAAATGAGTTCCAAACTTGAAACCCGATTTGACTATGAAACCACGATTTCTTAGGTCTCGGTAGACTGTATATTTCTGCGAGAATTCAGGGTCAAGTTTACAGCATAGACTGTAGAAAGTCTTGACTGTCATCTTTTTCTTTTTGTCAAGAATAGTTATGTGACCACGTTCAAGAAGGATCATGCCCTCTTCAAGACTTAACTGAAGATATGAAATCTTCTCTTCTTCAATGTATTTGCCGAAAAATTTCTCATCGAATATTTTTTTCTGTTCTTCTATGTCCCATACTGCAAGTTTATTAGTCAATAGTTCTGCAGTGGCCATAACATCACTGTTAGTGTCCATCTCTGCTTACCTCCGGTTTTACTAGTGGGAAGGGTGTGATTTGAACACACGACAACTAGATCTTCAGTCTAGCGCTCTCCCAAGCTGAGCTACCTTCCCATGATAATAAGAGCGCCCCGGGCAGGACTCGAACCTACGACCTTGTGATTAACAGTCACACGCTCTACCTACTAAGCTACCGAGGCAAATTGATGTTACGTATGTAACAGTTTAAGTTACATCAAAAATTTTAAAAAGGTATTGTATTATTTTCAATATCTGTGCCCGATTTATACTCTAAAAAAGTTTCAGATTGAAAATAAACGATATTTCGTCAAAGATTCAAGAACCGGGACTATATCTTTCGGAAGTTTAGAGAAATATAAGCCATATTTCCGTTTTTTACCAATCAGTTTATCCATAAAAGTGTTATCGAATATGATTATTCCAATATCACCGATATCTTTTCTATCTCTTATATCAAAAAGTTTTGGAAAAATTAGATGATACCCATTTATATGATCTTTTTTTTGGTCGTACAATATCGTTTTTTCGGATTCATCTATGATTCTCTCGATTGCAGTTATGTTATGTTTTTTCTCCAAGAATGTGTGTAAGTCCTTGAGTGTGTTATCTTTGTCAAAGGTGCATACATAATTTATGTCATTGTGCTTATGATGTATGTTGAATGAGGATATATAGGACAGGTTGCCTAAAGGTACAAAGGATATCATGTCTTTAAATGCATCTTTTTTGGTAGGGTCTGTGCATAAGACACTGTAGATATCCGATAACATGGAAGATATTGATTCCATCATAGTGGACAGAGAATGATTATTACCTTCCCGTATCAAAACTAAATCTTTTGCATACATCTCAGACATAATATCACATAAACCTTAATTTTAATCTTAATAGATATAATAGAATTGGACTATGTCACATAAATAGATTTGGTTTTT
>DAOVVY010000024.1 GCA_030636885.1 Candidatus Nanohaloarchaea archaeon | reverse complement strand
CTTTTTAGGAATGGGCAATGACGGGAATTATGATTTTGCAGCAACATTAAAAGCCGTTGCAGAAAACACAAGAACTGGAACAGATCTATTTGATGTTGCAGGGAGCTTGCTGTTTTTAACTACAAATAATTCTTTTAGTTGGGCTGAAAGAATGAGATTAACAGCTGATGGAAGGCTTTTAATTGGAATAGAAAGCGGTGCAACAGATTATATAGTTTCTGAATTTCTAGATACCATAAATAAGACTAAAGCTTGAATGATAATTTTGATGATGATAATCTCAAATAACAAAAATTATAAGATAGGTGTGATATAATTGCTTAAACCAAAAAAGATGTGTAAAGTGACCGTTGCAGGACCAAAGAGTATAAGGGATACCGCGGTTTCTTTTTTCTATGATAAAGGCATTTTGCACATTGATGATTATACAAAGCCTGATAATGAGGCTGTGTTAGATATTGGTACGCCTACAGAACGCGCATCCGAATTATCTGAAGATCTTGTCAAGCTTCGTTCCATAAAAAAACATCTGAATATCGTAAAGAAGAATGGCGGAAAAGTCATATCTATAGACAGACCGAACCAAAAAGAGATTTCAGAACAGATCAATAAGATAGATGCACAGATTGTAGACTCTATAGACAAGATAAGAGCAGTCAATGATTCTTTATCGCTTCTCAAGGCAAAAGAAGACATAGTAGCACCTATATCAAGCTTAGGTCTTGATTGGAAAGTGTTTACTCAATATGATAGTCTTTCTTATATGGTCGGTTACCTCCCAAAGAATGTGGACATATCCAGATTCAAGAAAGAATTGTCCTCAATCACAGGTGATGTAGAGATGTTCCATGCCGAATATATGGGCAGACAAGTGATTGCACTCTTTGTGATTAAAGACAAGGCTGATGAAACATCCACCCTTCTTTCAAACAACAGTTTCGCCCCGATAAATCTTAAATGTCTTGAAGAGTTTGAAGGTAAGTCTGATAATATCTTAAAGACGATCAAAGACGAATACACTCAACTGACTAACGAAAAAAAGAGATTAAAATGTGCGATGGAAGAATTAGGTGAAAAATATTCATCTTTCATAATTGATAATGAGGCCGATTTCTCAAAAGACATAGAACTTGGCGAAGTACCATTAAGATTTGCAGAAAGTACAAATGCTTTTGTCATAGAGGGTTGGATACCACAAGAGGATTTCATCTCCATGGAAGCTGAGCTTAGGAAAAAGACAGACGGAAAGATCTACATAAGATCACGAAAAGCAGTCGAAGGCGCACCCGTCGAGCTAAAAAATCCCAAAGGCGTAAAACCTTTCGAGTTCCTGATAGACTTATATTCACGTCCCTCTTATGGTGAGATAGACCCAACATTTTTCATGTTCCTGACATTCCCATTATTTTTCGGTTTCATGTTAGGTGATTTAGGTTACGGTCTTCTGACCTTTGCATTATTTTACATAATAAGGACAAAAGTAAAAGTCGCAGAAATAAAGTCAGTCTTATCAGTATTGATGTTCGCATCATTCATGACTGCCGTATTCGGTATTGTCTTCGGTGAATTTTTCGGTGCAGAACACATATTCGGATATCATATGACACCGATATTGCACAGGCTTCATCATCCGATAACTCTTCTTAACTTAGCGATTGGTATGGGTGTCGTTCATGTCAACATGGGTCTTATGATAGGTTTTTATAACATGAAGAAGGCCCACGGACTGAAAGCTGCAATCCTTGAGAAAGCAAGCTGGATGTTTTTGCAAGTTGGTGGTGTTTTACTGGCTTTAGGGAACATGACAGCCGGTGCAGCAATCATGCTTGTGTCTGCAATGATGATAACTTTAGGTGAAGGTCTGAAAGGACTCTTTGAACTTCCATCAATAGTTGCAAACATACTATCTTATTCGCGTCTTATGGCTGTAGGTCTTGCATCAGCAATCCTTGCACTTGTAGTGAATGAGATGGCAGGCATGGCATTCAGTGCGGGCGGAATCGGTCTGGTTGTAGGTACAATAATCCTTTTAGCCGGACATTCAATCGCAATATTCCTTGGATTCCTGTCGCCGTTCATTCATTCCATGCGACTTCACTACGTTGAATTTTTCATGAAATTTTACACAGGTGGCGGTCAGAAGTATATACCGTTTGGGAGACGGGATTAAGTTATATACGACATTTATGTTTATTAAATTTAAAACAAAAAATTAAAATAATATGGTGAAAAATATGGTAGAACCTATAACAGCTATTGCAGCGGCACTCGCTATTGGCATTTCAGCTATAGCAGCAGCTATTGCAGAGAAAGAGATTGGCACCGCAGCAGTCGGTGCGATTGCAGAGAATGAAGATCTATTCGTAAAAGGTCTGATCATGACTGTGCTTCCAGAGACAATTGTGCTTTTCGGTTTCGTGATTGCATACATGATCCTTGGTGCATAAGTATTCCGATGGAGATATAATTAATAACTAAATAAAATGTGATAAATATGGTAGAACCTATAACAGCTATTGCAGCGGCACTCGCTATTGGCATTTCAGCCATAGCGGCAGCTATTGCAGAGAAAGAGATTGGCACCGCAGCAGTCGGTGCGATTGCAGAGAATGAAGATCTATTCGTAAAAGGTCTGATCATGACTGTGCTTCCAGAGACAATTGTGCTTTTCGGTTTCGTAATTGCATACATGATCCTTGGTGCATGATTAAAAGGATTGATAAATGATATCTGCAATTGATGATGGTCTTTAGAGGTCATCATTAGTTGTAATATTAAAAGGGATGATTTTGATGAGTTTAGATAATGTATCCGGACAGATTTTGGCAGATGTAGAAAACAAGATAAAAAATCTTGAAGCTGAAACAAAGGCAGAGGCAGAAGTGATTCTTACTGCTGCAAAGAAAAAATCAGAAGACTTGATTGACAAAGCTAAAGCAAAAACTGAAGAACAGATAGCAGTCTTAGAAAAAAAAGAACTTGCATCAACCAGCCTTGAAAGCAAGAAACCATTACTTGATGCAAAAAAACAGCTCATTGAAAAAACTTATGCTGAAGTTAAGGTAAAGGTAAGTCAATTAGATACAGCTACAAGAAAAAACTTGCTAAAAAATCTTATGGCTGAATCTTTGAAACAGATGCCTGACGCAAAAAAAGTATATGTCAACAAAAATGATATGTCGCTTGTAAAACCTTTTGCAAAAACTATGACTGTTTCCGAAAAAGACATGCTAGGTGGTGTCATAATCGAAAATAGTGACGGAACAGTCCGCATTGACAATTCATTTGATATGCTTTTAGAGACTATAAGAAACAAAACATTAAAAGAAGCAGCAGACATACTTTTTAAATAAGTATAATAGATTAGATGTGGTTTTGGTTAAAATGAAGAACGAAGAGACAATAACTATAGATAGATTGAAACTTAATAGGGATCCTTATCTTAATACGAGAGTCCGAGTTATGTCTTCAAAACTTATCGCAAAAGACCAATATCATAGACTTATGAAGATGACATCTGCTGAGATATCTCATTTCTTGGAAGAGGGTGAATACAAGAAACAGATTGATGAGTTCGCAGTAAGACACACCGGTGCAGATCTGATTGAAGTCGCATTGAACGATAATGCTTCCGAATGTTTCCAGAAAGTTATATACCTTTCAAAAGGTGACACAAAAGAATTGATACAGAAATACCTGCTACGGATTGACATTGCAAACATGAAAACAATACTGAGAAATATCGGTTCAGATATGCCTGAAGATGAGATTGCATTAAGATTGATGTCTGGATGCAACATAAAAAAGAAAAGTCTGTTGAAATTACTGAAGAAAAAAACAATATCTGACCTTGTTGAAGAACCGATGTTCCAAAACATTTTACCTCATGCAAAATCATCAATACCAAAACCAGAAGGTGACAATTTAAATCTTGCGTCTGTCGAGAACTGGCTTGACATAAACTATTATAGATACCTTATGGGTATTGCTGACAATCTGCCGAAACATGCATCCGAATTCAAGACATTCTTAAGGAATGAGATTGATATCTTAAACATCAACACATTACTTATTATGAAAAAGGAAGGTCTTGAAAAAAAAGATATCATGCCACTATTAATATTACCTGCCGCAGACATATCATTGTCTGTCCTTGAATCTGCTGCCACAGCAAAAGACATTGGAGGGGCACTTGATATCCTGATAGACAAGACAACCTATTCGGATGAGATCAAATCCGGAAAGGAAGAAGCGCTTAAAGGCTCTCTCAAGATAATCCGTCGTGGCCTTGACAGAAGACTGATGAAAAAAGCATTCCTGTTGTTGCGCAAGCATCCTCTTACGATTGCACCCGTATTGGGATACATACTTGCAAAAGAGGTAGAGGTAAGAAATATAAAACTTATCTCAAGAGCAAAATCCCTCAACTTGCCTGAAAAGTTCATCGAGGAAAACCTGATATTATAATACTTATGTGATATTTATGCCAGATATAGTCGTTTTAGGAAAACCGGATTTTATCATAGGTTTTGAGCTTGCAGGAATCAAAGACACGATTGTTGCAGACAATAATGACATGAAAACCAAATTGTCTGAAGCTCTGAAGAACAGAGACATAGGCATCCTTGTCATGCACAAGGCAGATGTCGAGGCATTACCTCAACGGTTGCAGGACAATTTTGACAGTTCAGTAAGGCCGGTAACAGTGATGGTGAGTGAAGAGACAACGTCTGACGACCGCCTTAGGAAACAGATAAAGAAAGCGATCGGTGTGGATGTCTGGAACAAAGAATGATAAATAAAATAATGATTACATGGTTAATGAATGATGATGACAAAAAGACAACAGAAAACAACAGATAATGATAAAAAATAAAAATTGATAATATTGAAGTTTAGGTGATTTGTGATATGGTTGCAAAAAAAGTATTGGAAAAGACAACAGACAAGAAAAAAGTATCTAAAACAGATGGTAAGATTTACAGGATTGCAGGACCCGTTGTTGTAGCAAAAGGTATTGCTGCAAAGATGTATGACGTTGTTCATGTAGGTAACGAAGCTCTTATGGGTGAAGTCATCCAGATCGATGGCGACAAGAGTGTCATCCAGGTCTATGAAGATACGACAGGTCTAACTCCTGGTGAACCAGTGGTTACGACAGGTGCACCATTGACTGTTTATTTAGGTCCAGGACTTTTGAAATCCATATACGATGGTATCCAGCGTCCGCTTCCGGTCATCATGAAAACGATGGGTGACTTCATCACTCGTGGTGTCACAGCTTCAGGTCTTGACCTTAAGAAAGTTTGGGATTTCAAGGCAACCGTAAAGAAAGGCGACACTGTAAAAGGTGGAGACATAATAGGTACAGTACAGGAAAGTGAAACTGTGGTGCACAGCATAATGATTCCATCAAACTTTGAAGAGACGAAAGTCAAAGACATAAAATCCGGAAAATATAATGTTACGGAAGTTATTGGTACTCTTGAAGATGGAAAAGAACTGAAGCTTGCAAATGAATGGCCAATCAGGATACCACGAAAATCACGAAAGAAATTACTTCCAAGCATACCATTGATTACAGGTCAGAGAGTTTTAGATGCATTATTCCCTCTTGCAAAAGGTGGTGCGGCAGCGATCCCTGGACCTTTCGGTGCAGGAAAGACAGTCACGCAGCAATCACTTGCAAAATGGTCTGATGCAGACATAATAGTCTACATAGGTTGCGGTGAGAGAGGCAATGAGATGACAGAAGTATTAACAGAATTCCCTCATCTGATAGATCCTAAGACTGGCAAGGCTCTTATGAACCGAACTGTATTGATTGCAAACACGTCTAACATGCCGGTTGCAGCAAGAGAGGCTTCAATCTATACAGGAATTACTATTGCAGAATATTACCGTGACATGGGATACTCAGTTGCATTGATGGCAGACTCAACCTCACGTTGGGCTGAGGCTATGCGTGAGATTTCATCACGTCTTGAAGAGATGCCTGGTGAAGAAGGTTACCCCGCATACCTGTCAACAAGACTTGCAGAATTTTATGAACGAGCAGGAAGAATCACACCACTCGGAACTGACAAGGAAGGATCAGTAACTATAATTGGTGCAGTATCGCCACCCGGTGGAGATTTCTCAGAACCTGTTACACAAAACACATTACGTGTTACAAAATCATTCTGGGCACTTGATGCAAAACTGGCTCAAAGAAGACATTTCCCATCAATCAACTGGTTGACTTCATACAGTCTTTATAACAATACATTGAACCCATGGTTTGCTGAAAATGTATCATCTAGATGGCCAGAATTAGTATCACAATTCATGGTGATCTTGCAAGAAGAAGAAAAGCTTCAAGAGATTGTCCAGCTTGTAGGTTCAGATGCATTACCTGAAAAACAACAGGTTACACTTGAAGTAGGAAGGATGATACGAGAATATTTCCTTCAACAGAACGCGTTCCATGATGTTGACACATACTGTGACCCAAAAAAGACATACCGTCTTATGGAGACAATACTTCATTTCGCGTCCCGTGCCGAAGATGCATTAGACTCAGGCATACCAGCAACATCAATAATATTAATGAAATCCAAAAACATGATTGCTGATGTCAAGTTTGAGAAAGATTATGACGGACTTTTGGATAATATAACAAAAGAAATGGACAAGGAATTTGATAACCTTGAATGATGGTGTTTAAGATGAAAGATTATAAGACAATCAAAAGAATTGCAGGACCTTTAGTATTTGTAGAAAAAACTCATCCGGTAAGTTATGGTGAAGTTGTAAAGGTCATGCTTTCCTCTGGAGAGACAAAAAATGGTCAGGTATTAGATACTTCAGATGATATGGTGGTCGTTCAAATATTTGAAGGCACAAGTGGTATTGATAAACAATCATCAGTACGTTTCCTTGGTGAAACAATCAGTTTACCAGTATCGCAAGACATTTTAGGACGGATATTTAATGGTGCAGGAAAACCAATCGATGGTGGTTCCGAAATCATACCTGAAAAACAGATGGATATCCTAGGTGCGGCAATCAACCCTTATGCAAGACAGTCCCCTGCAGATTTCATCCAGACAGGTATTTCAACAATTGATTTGATGAACACACTTGTTCGTGGTCAGAAATTACCAATCTTTTCAGCTTCAGGTTTACCTCACAATGATATTGCATTGCAGATTGCAAGGCAGGCAAAAGTTATAGGTCAAAAAGGTGACTTTGCAGTAGTCTTTGCGGCAATGGGTATCACAAACGAAGATGCACAGAAATTTATTGACGATTTTGAACAGACTGGCGCACTTGAACACGCAACAGTATTCTTGAATCTTGCAGACGACCCTGCAGTAGAACGACTTGTAACTCCAAGGATGGCATTGACAGCTGCAGAATACTTAGCTTATGAAAAAGGTATGCATGTCTTAGTTATACTGACAGACATGACAAACTACTGTGAATCATTAAGAGAAATAGGTGCAGCAAGAGAAGAAGTACCAGGACGACGAGGATACCCCGGATACATGTACACAGACCTTGCAATGATCTATGAACGAGCAGGTATCATCAAAGGTAAGAAAGGTTCAGTTACACAGATTCCAATACTTACTATGGTTGGTGATGACATAACACATCCAATTCCAGACCTTACAGGATACATAACTGAAGGTCAGATTGTATTATCTCGTGAGCTTCACAGGAAAGGTAATTATCCACCTGTTGATGTATTGCCATCACTTTCAAGACTGATGAATTCAGGTATTGGTAAAGGTAAGACAAGAGAAGATCACAAGCAAGTATCGGACCAACTTTATGCAAACTATGCTGAAGGTCGTGACTTAAGAGGTCTTGTAGCTATTGTCGGTGAAGAAGCACTTTCAGAAAAAGATAGACGTCTGTTAAGATTTGCAGAGCGATTTGAGGACCAATTCGTAAAACAGTCATTAACTGAAGACAGGGCAATTGAAGACACACTTAAAATTTCCTGGGACTTACTTGCCGACATACCAAAAGATGAACTTGGACGAATCAGCAAAGACTTGAAAGACAAATACATGAAATCCGAAAAAGAAAAAGATGAAAAAAAAGGTAAAGATAGTAAAGAAGATAACAAAGACAAGTCTTAAATATTGGTGACAAACTATGGCCTCTGAAGTAAAACCAACAAGATCTGAATTGATGAAACTCAAGCAGAAGATACGGCTTGCAAAGTCAGGTCACAATCTTCTAAAAAAGAAAAGAGACGGTCTTATCCTTGACTTTTTTGAAATCTTAAAGAAAGCAAAGACTATCCGTTCCGAGCTTAATGAACTTTATGCAAAAGCAAAGACTGATGCAGACATTGCGCAAGCAATAGAAGGAAAAACAGCTTTAACTTCAGCAGCTACTGCACTGAAAGACAAACCGGTAATCACCCTTGACACAAAAAACATAATGGGTGTGGTTGTCCCGAAGATAAGTTCGGACAGTGTACGAAAATCAATCTTTGAGCGTGGTTATGGAAGAGTAAAATGTTCACCCTACATAAATGAAGCAACAGATGGTTATGAGCAAGTGGTCCAGAAAGTGATTCTTGCAGCCGAAGTCGAGACATCTGTACGTCGTTTGATTGAAGAGATCGAGAAGACCAAGCGCCGTGTGAACGCGCTCGAGTTCAAAGCAATCCCTGAGATGGAAGAGCAAGAGGCTTTCATCAAACTGCGTCTTGAAGAGATGGAACGAGAGAACGTCTTCAGGTTAAAGAAGATCAAGGCTTGATACATCTTTTATCTTTTTTTAACATTTCAATAAGATACAACCTTGACAAAATGACCTCTTTCCATCCACTTTTTATGTTCTGCAAGTTTATCTGAATAATCCTCAAACCTGTCAGCTACCCTATTGACAGAACCATCTGAATCAAGAAACT
>DAOVVY010000137.1 GCA_030636885.1 Candidatus Nanohaloarchaea archaeon | reverse complement strand
TGATCGAATTCCTACAAGGTCAGTGTAAAATTGAAGATATTGTCTATAAGGTTGATGACGATCTTGAATTGTATTTGATTCCTTCAAGAGTATGTGAGGAAGATATTACTGCATTTTTTAAGACACCATCCGATGCAAAAAAGAAGATGCTGGAAATTGTTGATTTTGTTGAAAGTGAGTATGGGATTGAATATGTAATATTCGATTCAAGTCCAGGTATTAACAAGTCAAGTCTTCTTGTAATGAACATGTCTGATAAGGCAACGGTTGTCTGTACAATTGACCGTCAGGATATCAGGGGTGCTTATGTGCTTGTCAGTATGGCAAAAAAACTTGAAACAAATGTGCATCTGGTGTTTAATAAGATACCCATGGATCGTTCGGATGAAATCGATGTTGCAATAGAGACTTTCTGTGAAACTCTGGGTGCAGAGTTGCTTGGCATTCTCACCTATGATGAGGTTGTTGCAAAAACATGGTCTCGTAAACTAGTCATTTCCGATGACGAAATTTGTTGTGACTATTGTGATCAGGTTACGGAACTTGTTGAAAAATTGATTAATTGATCTTGTGGATTGATGTGCCAAAATTTGATTAATGTATGATGTTTTTCACATCAACATATCTTTGTGCGCATCAATTTGTTTTTCTACAATTTTATTAAGTGTTATTTTTTCTTCCTGTGATATGTCAAAAATATCTATTACTTTAGAAGTTTTTGATATAAACAAAGGTTCCAGCGTTAATTTATTGTCCTTAATGCTGTATGCAATCTGTTTTTTTTCTGTGGTACCTTTGAATTGAATTGTATCCTTGTTGATGTGGAGTATGATGTCATATTGTGAGGAAAGCGATTTTTGCATTTTTGGATCAAGTAAATTTGATTCAATGGATGTGATTATTGTTGCATCGGCTTTTTTGTTGTTTAGCAGGACTGATTGAAATTTTAGGTAAGCTGTACTGTTATTTTGTATTCCGGTTTTGTCTGGATTGTCTAAAACAAGAACTTGCTCTCCGTTTTTCATTAATTTGTGTATATTTCGCATTATTGATGAAAAATCAGTAGGTGCACAAATGACTGTGCAATCATCGTCTGTAAGATTGCTCACGGTGTCAATAATGGTGGTGGAATTTATTTGACAGTCAAAATTGGCAAGCCTCTTTTTAACAATTTCTGCTGTTTCATCCCAACATATCCATGTTAATGGTGTTTTATATTTTTTCAAAATTTTGGCTACAAGGCAGTACTTCAATTCCGGCATGCTTGCATTTTTTTGGTATATTAAAAGGACATTTTTTTGATGGATGGCACTGGTAATCCTTGCTGCCAATTCGTTTGAAATATCTGTTGTTGTGGTTTCCATCGATCAAAATACCATTGTTAAAGTACTTATATATGTTGAAGTTGGCGGCGGCATGTGGTGTGTGCAACTGGTGCACAATTACGAAACACTTATATTCTATCAATACAATCGTGTACTGTAAGAAATTGGAAGGCCATGTTCATCTATTCTATTCACACCACCCATCCAAAAATGTGGTCTTCCGTTTTTTCTTATTGTTCTGTTATTATGTATTTTTTTGATTGTTATTTGTTTATATGGGTGTGATATACGCATTTGTTGTAACTTTTAGTACACCTCTCAAGTAGCGCATTTACGTAACAGTTCATATTGTGCGAAATGTTTAAGTATAAATTGTTACTATTATTTATTGTATGTGTGTTCGAAGTGAGTTGTGCGTTTTGATTTGCTTTGAAAAATAAGATAATTTCACCATCGTCTGGATTCATTTGGCGCAATTATCTGTATATGCATATAATTAAAAATGGGATTTAATCAGGAAATTAATATGTTAAATTATGTAATATATTCTAGTATGGGAATGTTATCAATTGCATTGATGATTTCTTTTGTCAGGGTGCGCAATGTTGTAAAAAATGGGAATCCTGATAGAATACGTGCAAGTTTATTTTTACGATATGATGTATTTAAGCGGACTACTCTGTTTGTTATAGATGGTATGATCTTTGTTTTTTTCGTACAGGTCATCAACATGTTATTTGGATTGCAATATGTTACCATATTTTATCACCAGGCAATGATCATTGCAAGTTTAATCTGTTTGATCGTAATTGGTTATAGTTTTGTGCATCTTAATCAAACGGTGATGTTTAAAAGTTACAGTCTGACACGCAGTGAGCTTGAACGCTGGATTTATGGTGATGAACGCTGATGATTTTTCTTACTTTCATTTAGGCTGTTTTCATTTTAACAGTCGATGATAATTATGGATATTGTGTACATTGTAGTGATTAATAAAAGTACAATGGCAGAGCAATTGTAGGCGATTGTAGCACGCTTCAAAATAGATTCATTTGTTGTTACTGGAACTACGGGTGATTCTACCTGTGTAACTGTTTCCTTTTTTTTACTTAAACAATTTTCATGCAATTGTTGTAAATATAATGGTATTTTGTAGTTAAGTATGCATGCATGTATATTTATATACATTTTAACGATGCATTACTATTTTATTAATTTTAAAAATACCTTATGGGACTGTGGCTATGTTGTAGTTCACAGTGACAACATATATATGCTGATATGTATATATT
>DAOVVY010000117.1 GCA_030636885.1 Candidatus Nanohaloarchaea archaeon | reverse complement strand
TCATCAGAACTTGTATCCATATCTTTTTTCTTGTTGTCTAAAGCCAGATTTAAGTCGCCAATCTCTTCTTTGAGCATGCGTATCTCAACTTCAGCATTGCTTTTTTCTTTTTCGTAGTCAAGGATTGCAGACATATCTGCTCCATGTTTCGGTGTCTTACCTTGATGTCTCTTGGCACCACCCACAATAGCTCCGCCTGACTCGAAAAGGTCACCGTCCAAAGTTACAAGGCGCAAACCCTTGACTTTTCTTGCGTCATCAGATGACTCGGCGACAAGGGTATCTTTTAATACATCACGGAATGCTATGTCATATTTAGGGTCATAGTCTATGAGACTCAATGCATAGTCCAGTATACCTGGCATCTTTTGCGCAATCTCAGATTTTGCAGACGGTGTGTGTATCCTTAATCTTGGCATAGGCAGGAACCTTACGCGACCCATATTGTTTTCTTTCAAGTAACTTATGCATTTAATCGCTGTGTTTTCAGAATCCACTATGACATCATTTACATGACCGCCAAGAGCTATGTCGATTGCTGTCTGGTACAGGCCTTCTGTTGACATGAGTGTGCCTATGCTTCCAAAGACGCCATCAATGCCGGATTCCAGTATGGATTTTACTGAACGGTTTGATACATCTTCTGTTCTTGATTTGTTTATTGCATCAAGACGTGATATCATATCATCTAGACGTCCTATATCCTTATGATGTCCTTCAATCTTGGCTGCACGTTTGATGATTCTCTCGTTTAAGTCTTCAACTTCTTTTCGACATTCATTGTCCATGCTTTTCTCAAACACTTCTTTCTCTACTTTCTCAAGAGTCTGTTCAAGGTCGTCCAGGTCTGTGTCAAAGTTTCCGACCTTACTGTTTGACCCGCCATATTCTGCTTCTTTAATTTTTAGGTTTTTTGTAACATTATCAAGGACGCTCTTTATACCTTCAACTTTTGAGTGTGCGATGCTTGCCAGAAGAAAATCTTGTCGGGTCTCAAGTTCGATGAACTTCTCAGCGGCTTCTTTTTCAGTCTTTAGTTTGTCTATGTATTCTTTTTTCTGGTCAAGGACTATCTTTGATTCGTTCAGCTTTATCTCTGCCATCGCAAGCTCGGTCAGTGCCTTGTCTTTTTTTTCGTTGTAGTCTTTTATCCCTGCAATCTCATCTATTATCTCACGTCTCTCTTTGGGTTTCATCTGGATGACACGAGTTATGTCACCTTGCTGAATTATGTTATGACCATTAGGGTCTAAGTTGATTGCTTTAAATATCTCGTCAATCTCGCGCTTGTTGACTGTCTTGTCGTTTAGTTTGTAAATTGAGAGACCCATCCTGTTTACTTTTCTTGTGACAGTTATAGTTTCTCCTTGATGTTCTATCTCGCCGTCTGAATTGTCAAGCTCGATTGTTACCAGTGCGAAATCGGCGGGGGTTTTCCCAGAACCACCGTTGAATAAGAGATGATCCATACGGCCTGCGCGCAGTTCACGGCTCCTTCTACCTAAAACAAATGTCAGTGCATCCATGACATTTGATTTTCCGGAACCGTTCGGACCGATTACTGCATTGAATCCAGGGTATAATGGTACGACTATCTTTTTCTGGAATGATTTGAAACCGTGTAGAATTAGTTTTTTTATGTGCACCATTGACGTTACCTAGTGATAATTGAATTGAATAGTTTAAATGTTTTAGGGGCGTGGATTGGATTAAACCTATGCTGAAATCTTATAGACTTCGTCATAGATTGCGTCAAGGCGCTTTTTCCATTCTGGGAATGCGTCAGGTGTCTTGGGATAGATCATGTACAATCTTTTTATCTTATCCATCAAGCGCATCAGATGTGTGAATCTTATTAAGAGCGGTAATCTAGGAAGACTTTTTAATATTATTTTCATCTTTTTTGAGAAGGGAGGGTTATGTGAATGACCATAACTTACTTTTGCGAGCATTGTAACGTCTATGAAATTCTTGAATGCGAAATTCAATGATCTGTCATCTATATTTTTAGAAAATATCCTTAAAAGATCGCTTGCCACATTTGGTGCGCCATCATAGACATAATCCTTTAGTTCGTCCCATTTTATATCTTTTCGACCACCATACAAGTAATTAAATTTCCAGAGTCCAGCTTCTGATACGTCATCCACTTTAATTGCGTTGACTGCTACATCTGCACATATAAGACCTGCACCCATAGATAGTGCAATACCACCACCTGTGACAGGATTGATCTGAGACGCGGAGTCACCAGCACACATGAAACCGTTCGCTACAAGCGAGTCCATGTGACGTCTTGTCGGAAGCATACCACCGCCGGCAGTGATAACTTTTGATCCTTCAAATATAGGATCATTATCCATTATTGTTTTAAGCATCTCTTTTAACTTATAGGTATCTTTATCGCGTGGGATTCCTATGCCAATATTTATTATGTCTTTTGATTCAGGGAAATACCAGTAGTATCCACCGTGAGCGTAAGTTCCAGACATGAATATCTTTGCAGTTTTCGGGTCATCTAAAGGTCTTTTTAGTTTGCGTATCTCCCGGTAAGAAAAGGATTCATCAGATTCATCAATCATGGTATCAATGTGCGAATTGTTCAACTTAATCTTATTTCGGAGTGCAGGGATAGCACCACTTGCGTCAACGACTATTTTAGAGGTTATTGTGGATGTCTTTCCGTTCTTTGCATTGCGCACTTTTATACCACAAACAAAATTATCGTTGATTATCGGTTCGACACAGATGGTTGAGTCATATAATGTACAACCTTCTTTTAAGGTATCACTCAATAGATTCTGACCGAATCTGTGACGGTCTATCATGGCGCATCTGTATTTGGTTGACATTTTACTTTTCTTGTTTGGAGAATAAGTAGTCACACCATCAATTATATAATTTATTGATTTGTTTTTTGAATAATCAAGATCAAGTGTCTTTTTCAACCAGTCTATAAGGTCGTAACCTATCAGATCACCGCAGACTTTGTCTCCTATCTTCTTCTTTTCTTTTCGCTCAACTATAGCAACATTTAGACCTTTGCGTGCAGTACGGATTGCACAAGTACAACCAGCTGTACCCGCACCAACAATTATCATATCATATTCTT
>DAOVVY010000071.1 GCA_030636885.1 Candidatus Nanohaloarchaea archaeon | reverse complement strand
GACAATCGATACACCTTCAATCGAAGCCATAGTGCCTAACACCTCGCCCAGACACTTATCCACAACCTCGACAGCAGCCACAGTAGCATCTAAATCTCCTGTATGACCGACCATATCACAGTTAGCAAAATTGATGACAACAAGACTATATCTCCCGCCTTTAATTGCTTTAATTGACTTTCGAGTAAGCTCAAGTGCAGACATATCAGGTTTAATGTCATAAGTTGCAACTTTTGGCGACGGTACAAGAATCCTATCCTCACCCGAAAAAGGTTTTTCAGCTCCGCAGTTAAAGAAAAATGTCACATGCGCATACTTTTCAGTCTCAGCCGCCCGCAACTGCTGAAGTCCAGCATGACTGACAACTTCACCCAGCGTATCATGCACATCCTCAGGCGGGAAAGCGACAGGACATCTGATCTTTTTATCGTATTGTGTAAGCGTTACAAAGTCAAGGTCTATTATCTTTTTTCTTCTGAAACCCGAAAATTCACCGTCGACAAAAGCGCGCGTAATTTCACGGGCCCTGTCCGACCTGAAATTGAAGAATATGATTGAATCGCCCGGACACACAGTACGTTTCACACCACCCTCGACAAGGATTGTCGGTTTCACAAATTCGTCAGTGTCGCCATGATTATACGCGTTATCAATTGCAGTCATGACATCTTCCGTCTCAAAAGCCACACCATTGACCATGGCATCATACGCCTTGTGTTCGCGACCCCAACGATTGTCACGGTCCATCGCATAATACCGTCCCATGACAGTCGAGACCTGCCCGATACCGATCTCCTTGATTTTTGCCTCAAGCATCAGAAGATACTTCTTTGAACTCTTAGGACCCGTATCACGACCGTCCAAGAATGCATGTATATAGACCTTTGTAACATTATTTTTCTTTGCCATGTCAAGAAGCGCAAAAAGATGATTGATGTGCGAATGCACACCCGCATCAGACAATAGTCCCATAAGGTGCAGTGCAGAATCATCCTTCGCACACTTTTTCATTGAGGATAGAAGCTTCTTATTCTTGAAGAATGAACCGTCAGAAATCGCAGAATCAATAAGGGACAGTTCCTGCTTGATTATCCGTCCCGCACCCAGATGCTCATGCCCGACCTCAGACCCCCCAAGGGTTCCTGGTGGCAGACCCACAGCCTCACCGCAGGTATCAAGTTTGCAGGTTGGATATTTCTTATGTATCCCATCCAAGACTGGTGTCTTTGCAAGTGCAAAAGCATTGCCTTTCCTTTTCGAATTTATGCCGACACCGTCAAGTATTATCAACGCGACAGTCTTATTGTCTTTTTGCATCATATCTCCTCAACAAGTATGTTCTCTTTCTCTTCAATATCGATTGGGAAATTATCTAGGCATATCTTCTGTGCATGACCAAGCTTGATCTTTTTCTCAGAATATATGTCAAACAACCTGTCACCTTTCTTGACATAATCATCAATCTTGACATGCATATATATCCCCGCACCCCTGTCTTTCGGTGCACCTGCAATCCTTGCGATACGGCTTATGCTTTTATTATAGATCCGGGTCACAGTCCCCGACCTGCTGGCCTTGACACTCACTGCATGTCTGCCGACAAGTGCGTGCAGATTCAGATCAGGATTGCCTTCTTGAGCGACAATAATCTGCCTGAATTTCTTGAGCGCCATCCCTGAATTAAGTATGTCCTCAGCAGTTTTCCTGTCACCTTTTTTAGTCAGCTTAAGGAGCATCCCTGAAAGTTCAAGACTTTTCTCCCTCAAGTCTTTAGGTCCTTTGCCTTCAAGAACAGACAATATGTCCATGCATTCAAGGACAGGTCCTATCCCGTGCCCAATGGGTTGTTCACCACGTGTCACCGCACACTCGATCTTGACGCCCATGCTTTTCCCGAGCGCCTTGAACCGTCTTGCAAGACTTCTGGCTTTTGAAAGGCTTTCCACCTTGCTCTCAAACCCGAAAGGTATGTCGATGACGACCGCCTTTGCGCCCATGGCAGCCTTTTTGGCCATGACAGATGCCAGAAGCTGTCCTTCAGGGTCTACAGATAACGGATACTCGCCGCGTATTATCTTATCGTCTGTCGGTGCAACATCCATGTTGCCACCCCACACGAAACACCCGCCTGTCTTGTCGATAACTTCCTGTATCTTGTCAGTCGGCTGGTCAACATTGCACCACACCTCAAGCGTGTCCGCAGTGCCTGACGGCGAGGTTATCGCCCTAGAACTCGTCTTTGGCATGACAAGCCCACAAGACGTTGCAATCGCAACAATGATTGGTGTCACCCTGTTTCCCGGAACCCCACCGATTGAATGCTTGTCAACCACATTATCATTGTTCCATTTGAAAGTTGCACCGGTTGACACCATCTTCTTTGTGACTGCGATAAGTTCCCGGTCAGTGAAATCATGCATATATATTGCAGAGACATACGCCCCCAGCTCGATATCATTTATCTTGTTATCATTTATGTCACTGATTATTACTTCACATTCCTTTTTGGTAAGTTCAGCACCACGCAACTTCTTTTTGATGTATTCGACAGATACAGGTTTTTCGGCCGGGTCAACATAAAGGTAATCATCAGCCTTGATACCATATTTCATAGCACTCCGATTCAATCCGATACTGCCGGCAGGAACAATGGTTGCAGTGGTCTCGACAACAACTATCTTGCTCTTTTTCTTGAAAGTCACAAGGACTCTGTCCGTATTATTGGCGCCTATCTCTTTAGCGTCGTCAATGTTCATTATGACAAGCGGATATCTTGGTTCGATATCAAGGTATTTGGCTTTCAGTTTAAGCATTTCAATCAAGTTCTCCTTTTTTTAAATAATATTTTTTATGTCATCTTTTATTCATGATCCTTTCAATAAGGACAAATATGGGGAATATCTCAAGCCTGCCCAAGAACATACAGGCCATAAGGATTATCTTGACTCCTGCCACAGCAGAACCGATGTCGATCATCGACATACCCACAGTGCCCATGGCGGATGCAGCCTGAAACAGTGACTCGATCGGAGAGTATCCGTATGCCATAAGACTAAGAGATCCAATAACAAGTATTGTTGCATATGTGAATATGAAAACTTGCGTTATCTTGATGACATCATCTTCAATGCCTTTGCCACCGATCTTGAAAGGTATGACTGCATCTTTTGGTAGTGTGGTCTTCTTGATGGCCCAGACAATGGATTTCAGTGCAAGTATCAGTCTCATTTGCTTTATACCGCCTGCAGTAGACCCTGACGAACTTCCGATAACCATGGCGATTATGGTCACGAATATCAATACTGGCGCAAACCCGGCAACGTCACTGATACTGAACCCGGTCGCGGTGAGCGCAGATATTGCCTGGAAAATGGAGAGTTTGAGGGATTTGGTAACGATAAATATGAATGATATGAATATGATAAGTGTCGCAAAAAATGATTTTATCTCAATATTCTCTTTTACCATATCAAACTTTCTCTTGAATATCTTGTCATGTATTATGAAATTGATAGACCCGAGTATCATAAGTATGGATACTACTGCGAGTGTCCAGTTAGCCGTATAGAACTGGTTGACGACGGTGAATCCGCCGGTTGATATGGCACTGAACATGGTAGCGATCGCTTCAAAGAAGGTAAGTCCTGTAAGGTAAAGTGCAAAAACTCCGAACAATGAATAAGTAAGATATATCTTGACCATCTTCTGTGATGTCTCCTTGATTGTCGGTTCAATCCGCTCATCATATCCTTGCGCACTGTAAAGTGCCATGGACGAAGTCTTAAGCCCGCGAAGTATAGATAGAAACAGTATGATGATACCCATTCCGCCGACCCATTGCGTCTCACTTCGCCAGAATAGTATGCTTTTGGGAAGGCTGGAAACATCTGAGAACACAGTAAGTCCTGTAGTGGTGAACCCTGAAACACTTTCAAAGAGTGCATCAACCGCAACCAGTGGTTCTCCTGAGTCCATCAAAAGATAAGGTATTGCTCCAAGAACAGAGAACATGATGAATGTCAGTGCCGTGATGACAAGCCCTCTTGATATGTCAAGCGTCTCTCTACGGAAATATTTTTCAAGGAATATGCCGAGGAATATTGAGATGGTGAACGTTACAAAGAAGGGTGTTGCCGCCTCTCCATATATGAATGCGACAATTATGGGCAGTATGAGAAATATCGAGAATATCTCAAGCAACAGACCCACATATGCCATAACACTTTTCATATCATCAACTTTTATCTTTTAATTCTTTGCTTTGGCAGTTGCAAGTATACTGTTTATGTGTGCATCTTGCGCAACTATGATCAGCACATCTCCTGCCTCGATCTTAGTCTTGATGTCTGGTATCGTAACCGTGCCGTTCTTGTATATTGCAGAGATGATGCCGCCATTTAATATATTGCCTTTATGGTTTGCTATTGCGCTCCCATCCTCAACAACAATTTCAAGTATGGTGGCCTTACCGTCCCCGATTTTTGAAAGTATGCGCACATTGCTCTCTAAAAGATCATTCTCGATAGTATTGATCGTGTTCTGCGTGACAGGAACGACAAGTGATATGCCCAGCTTGACAAAAAGTTCCTCGTCCCCGGGGTTATTCACTCTTGCGATTATCTTTGGCACGCCTATACTTTTTGCGATCTCAGAGACCATAAGATTAGTCTTGTCATCACCCGTGACGCTTATCACCGCATTGCATTTGTCAATCCCTGCCTCTTTAAGTATGGACATCGTCGTACCATCCTGATTTATGACCAATGCATCAAGGTTTGACGCCAACTCTTTTGACAGTTCTTTCTCGTTTTCAATGAGTGTTATGCTATGTTTTTTCTTAGAGAGCACCTTGGTCAGGTGTTCACCTATTTTTCCGCCACCGACAATAATAATTTTCATAATATCACATTGGAGTTCCAAGTATAATAAATTATGTTCCTGTGTATTTATCTGTTTTCATTTACGACTGT
>DAOVVY010000019.1 GCA_030636885.1 Candidatus Nanohaloarchaea archaeon | reverse complement strand
GGGCCATCCCCTGTCTTCCAGAGGTCCGCGTATGCTTATCTTCTATCAAGTATATCTTTTGCAGTATCACTTTTGTCCTGCCTTGAATCCTTTAATATCCATATGATTAAGGTTATTGTGATTACAAAAAATAATACCTGTGATCCAATCATATAAGTCATTCCATATCCGTAAGCCATTCAGTTCACCTCCATTAAATAAATAAAAAGGAAAGGTAATTACCTTCCCCTTCTAGAGTTTGTTCCAAAGTTATCACAGTCTCCATCATTGTCAATGAAGTTATTCTATGACATACTTTGTCTACTACCTTGTCCCATTCCTTTACCATGGCCTGTTCCATCTCGCGGACCCATACCATTATTCAGTCCAAGTTCAGCTCTTAATTCAGCCGCAAGTTCAAGGTCACCATTTTCAGCCGCTTCATGTGCCTGAGCAAACAATTCAAAATTGCTTTCAGTCACAACTTCTACGACCCGTGGCATCCTTCCATCTGCAGTCATCAATTGATACCATGCATCATAATCTAATGTATCAAATGCATCATCCATTGCTTCATGCCTGTCCTCACTATAGTTAGGACCTTGCACTGAATAGTCACCTCTGTAAGCGCTCACGATACCTGTTGATACAATCAATCCAACAACCATAAACGCAAACAATCCAATTTTTGCTATTTTATTCATTTAAATTACCTCCATTTTTCATGTTAGGTCAACTTTTGTTTTGACCTATGCACATCATATGGTTGAAACTATACATAATACTTCCTGAAACTATCAAACGATAGTTGAAACTAAGTTTCATCTTGGTGAAACTATTGAAAAAACACGTATAATCTTTATATATTTAGCAATACTTACATACTCTATGGTCCGAACAGATAATAGAAATTTAATCTTAGGAATTGGGATAATTGTATCATTTGCATTATTGATAATGTCCATAAGTATCTATTTTAGTTATCAACACGACCAAAGAGAACAATCTCGATTAGACCCAAACACAATTACAGACATGACAATTGATGAAATCAAACAATCCATAGTCGCACAGAGAGCGGCACAACCAGTATTCCACAGTTATTACCTATTACCTTTTATGGGTTTCATCGGCCTCCTAGTAGGGACAGTAATCTTTTACATAATGTCTGATAAAGTGGTCCAACAAGAGCACACATTAAAGAATAATTCAAAAATAATCCTAAACTTCCTGACAAGTCCCGAGAAAAAAGTAATAGAAACACTTCTTGAAAATGGTGGAAAAGTCCAGCAATATGAATTATCGCACCTGCCTAATCTGAACAAGGTAAAGACACACAGGATTCTGTTGAATCTCGAACAGAAGAAAATAATTCATAAGGAGCGACTTGGAAAGATAAACAAAATTGTCCTTGATAAGGAATTGTATGAAGTCTTGAAATAATGATATTTCAATTTTTAGAGTTATATTTTTCTCATATATTTCATAAACTTATTTAAACCATCCCAATACAAATCAATCCATGCGACCTTTCAACAGAAAAGACATAAAAACCATAATATTCGATCTTGACGGAACCTTGGTAGATTCCATGGCAATATACATGGAATCAATAAAGCATATATTATCATTATACAATGTCTCAATAGATCCGACATCAAAGGATATCATGCACTTTGCAGGTAAACCTGCCGAGATGATCTACACGTATTTTTTAAAAAAAGAAGGTGTATATGACCTTTCCAAAAAAGAGTACCTAAAATATGAATTCAACAAAAAATTTTCAGAACTTCTGAAAGATCAAAAAGATTATTTTCCTAAAGAGTCAACAATCTGCATAGCCGAACTAAAGAAAAAAGGTTACAATCTCGCAATAGGGACAGGTGCCTCACGTATTGGGATGGATATGATGGTTCCCAAAGACACACAAGACTTATTTAATCCAATAATAACTATTGACGATGTCTCAAACCCAAAACCCGATTCAGAAACATTTATGAAAGCCTCAGAGTTTATCGGTACTAATCCAAAAGAATGTATAGTCGTAGGCGACGGTATGAATGACTTCATTGCTGCAAGAGATGCTGGCATGAGTTTCATATTGATAAAAAATAACTACAATGACGATTTAGATCTATGCGAAGGGTGTGATTATGTGGTTGATGACATATCCGAACTCATGCACATATTCTAATTAATTCATATACAACTCTTAACAAAGAAATAAAAAGATATGCTCTCAATCTTCTTCAATAATAGGATGTTTTATTATGGTTGCCAACGATTACGAAAAAATGTTAGATAGTGCATATGAACAGCTCCCAGAGATTTCAGATAAAGCTGAAAGATTTGAGATGCCTGTACTTAAAACAATAGTTATCGGTAGCCGTACTGAAATCGTAAACTTTACAGCTTCATCAAAACATATACGTCGTGATGAGAAAGAACTTCTTAAATACATGTCAAAAGAGCTTGCAACTTTTGGTGAATTATCAGGCGCAAAAGCCGAGTTTGTCGGAAAGTTCGGTTCAATCGCGATAAATGACAAGTTCAAGAAATATGTAAACCGTTTCGTATTATGTAACGAATGTGGAAAACCAGATACTCATGTAGTTAAAGTTGCAAGACAGGAATTCTTAAAATGTGAAGCGTGCGGTGCAAAAAGACCAATCGCAAAAACATAGATTCCAAATAAATACAATCGCATATCATTTAAAAGGTGATATCTACAGATGTTTATTCTAAAAATACACAACACAGATACAGGAAATATAGTCGCTGTATGTGATTATGACATATTAGGCAAACGTTTTGAAGAAAATGACACAGTCCTTGACATAAGAGACGATTTCTATAATGGTGATAAAGCCGATATTGACACCATAATTTCAGCAATCTCAAGATGCACATCGACCATAATGATTGGCGACAATATCATTTCAGAACTCAAAAAACACAATATCCTAACTCCCGAACACATACTATTTGTCTCAGAAACACCTTATGCAATGATTTTCAAGGTTTGATTATTTCTACAGTTAAAAAGTGATTCAAAAAATAATCTATTTAAAAAGAAATATTACAAGTTATACCTATGATGAGAAAATTCTGTCCAAACTGCGGTTCTGAGACTGAAACCTTAATTGGTAAAGTGTGCCCTAGTTGCGCAGGCAAAGAAACAGTAAAATCAACATCCGAAATACCAGCATCAATAAAGATAATGCTCTGCGAATGCAGATGTGTCCTGATAAAAAATGTATGGACAAAATACCCAACTTTAAAAGATGTAGTAAAATCAGCAATACTCAGGTCCTCAAAATTATCAAAAAAACAGAAAGTAGATATAGAACTCCCTTCAGGGTACCCCTTAGAGCGCAAGATAACGATACCTGTAAAGGTAACCGTTTACAATCATGATAAGATAGAATCCGAAAAAGAAGTGAATGTGATAATTATACCTCAATGCTGTCCGGTATGTTCAAGAAAATCAGGCGGTTATTACGAATCAACAGTCCAGCTTCGTGGCAATAACAAGACTGTCATTGAGATAGAGGCATATATTGAAAAACGAATAGCTGAAACTGAAAAAGAGAATACTGATATCTTCATAACTCGCACAGAAAAAAAATCAGGACGGATAGACATCTACTTAAGTTCAACAAAATTTGCTAGAAAACTATCAAAAGAGATAATCTCAAAATTTGACATAATTGATCATAAGAATAGTTTTTCACATTATGGTATCAAAGATGGAAAAGAATTAAAAAGGACAACATATTTATTAAGGTGTAACTAAAACTAATTACGTGGAGATGATATTATAACAACAAACTTCAAAAAGAAAAAACCGGTTCGAAAAGGAAAAAAACCAGCTTTTGATCCAACTCAACCTATAAGACTTAGATTGCCAAGAAATGGTGAACTCTTAGGTGTGGTTGACCAAAGACTTGGTTTTGGAAAGACAAGAGTTATATGTTCGGATAAAAAAATAAGGGTATGTCGGGTTCCAGGCAAATTAAGAAGATCGGTTTCAGCTTACGAAGGCACTTTCTGTATCGTAAAACCTTGGGAAGTCCAAAGTGATGAGAAAGGCGACGTGATATACACTTACACAAGACACCAAGCAGCACTTATGCAGACAAAAGGTTACCTTAAAGAATTAGAATCTTAATTTCTATATTTTTATCATTTTTTATCTACATCTTTTTTAAATAGCTTCAGCACCATAATAATTACATGGCTAAGCAAAAGATTAATAAGGACAGAAAAATATTTGAAGACGTATTCGATAATCTGACAGTCAGGACTCTTGAAAAATTAAAATCAAAAAGACATTTTGCAGCCATATCAGGCATAATCAAATCCGGAAAAGAAGGTCAGGTATTCAATGCAGTCGCAGATGATGACACACCGCTCGCCATAAAGATATACATGATTGAGACCTCAAGTTTCCAGAAGATGCAGGATTACATAAAAGGTGACAGACGATTCTTCAGCATCGGAAACAACAAGAAAAAGCTTGTGTATGCCTGGTGTGCAAAAGAATACCGTAACCTAAAAAAATCACATGAATCCGGAGTATCAACCCCGAACCCGATAGCATTTCTAGGGAATGTCCTCATAATGGAAATGGTCTCAGACAATGACCAACCCGCCAAGCATCTTGCAAAGACAAAATTAGACAATCCAAGACATATGTATGACATGGTTCTTGCCGAGATGAAAAAGTTTTATTTTGATGCCGGTCTTGTCCATGCCGATCTGAGCGAGTTCAACATCATCATAAGGGATGGAAAACCAGTAATCATAGATGTGGGCCAATCCGTATTGTTGAATCACCCTATGGCAAAAAAGTTCCAGAGGCGCGACGTAGAAAACATAGTGCGCTTCTTCAATAAGTTCGACCTGAATCTAGATTCTGAAGAAGTACTGAAAGAGTTTGAGAAATAAATATTTTAACTACTTAATCCTTTCCTTCAACCGTCCCATAAACACATCAAAATCTTTCTTGACAACAACAGCGCCAGCCGCCTTCTTATGTCCGCCACCAGTACCCTCAAGACCTTCTAAACTTTCACGCACAATACCATTAAGATCAAAGTCACCAGACTGATTACGAAGCGACATAGAATATGTATTAGTCTTTTCTTCAATGACTGCGATGACTTCATTATAATGTTCCTTTTTAGCAGACACGATTGTAGATACTTTAGATTTTATCGGATATTCAAAACTCATAATATGATGTCTGAGCGCCCCAGACACTAAACTTTCGTCCTCAAATTGCCGAACAGCATTTCTGATATCTTTTTCGATAATCTGATACTTCTCAAACATCATGCGCACATTCTTATTTTCAAGTCCCAAGAAATCCCGTGGAGAATTGACATCAAGAAGCACTTTAGTCACAAGCGCGGAGCCCTTATATGAATCCCAAGACGGTGCCGAACTCAAAATCTTTCCGACAAGCCCGAAAGTAGTATCAAACAATTTGGAATTGTCCATGTCCTTTTTCTCAAAAAGCTCAGGATACTGTTTCATGCACGCCTCAATTATATCTTTCCTGTCTGAGGCACCGAAATCTTCAATAGTGCCAACACCTGCAATCCACAGGTTATCTTTAAAGTCAAAAATCTGATTGCATATATCATAGATGAATGCGGCGCAAGGCATAGTCTTTCCAGAAAGCAAAGGATTGATGTATATGGTATCTTCCGGAAATTTGTAATCGGAGACAATATGATGGTCTATCATAAGGCACCTGATATCTTCTTGCGCAAGTATTTGTGCAGCCTTGTCAATATCTCCCGCAAAGTCACAGGTAATGACCACCTCTGGTCGTTTAGCAATTATATCTTTCATAAGTCCCTCAGAAATACTAGGACTCCCTCGTGTACTGAAATAAGATACATTGACACGGCTTTCAATCTTCCTGAGCAACCGTATGAGGAGTGATGCCGAACATGAACCATCCGAGTCATCATGTGATACTACAATGACTTTCTTGCCTTTAATCCCTTTAAGAAACATTATTGCAGAATTAATATCATTTTTTTGCATACTACTTTTTCATTCCGCAACTTTTTAAGCATTAGCAACAAACCACGCAAACACATTTAAAACCTTTTGCCATAAATTCAGATGTATACAATTTAATATTTTCCGTTGATGATGCATATGATACAAGAAATGATAAAGATTCCAGAGGCAAGGATTGGTCTAGTCATAGGTGAGGGTGGGAAAGTAAAAAAAGAACTTCAGAAATCTTTCGGCGCAAAATTAGTAATCAACAAAGATGGCACAATTGAGATATCAAGCGAGGAAGGTTTGAATGTCTACAAGTTAAAGAAAGCAGTTGAAGGCATAACCCGCGGACTTTCACTTGACATAGTCTTAAGCCTGTGCGATGATGCATATAATCTTGAGGTCATAAACCTGACTGATGTCGTAGGCAAGAACAAGAACGCAATAAACAGATACAAATCAAGGTTGATAGGCACAGGTGGCAGGATAAAAAAGATAATTGAAAAAAAGACAGACACAGACATCGCACTCCACGGTCACAAGATAGCAATCTTGGGCAAGTATGAGGATGTGGAAAATGCCAAGTCCGCAATTGAACTCATACTGCAGGGAAACGATTTCAAGACAGTTTTCACAGTCCTTGACAATAAATTAATAGATAGGTGATCTTAATATGACTACAATCGCAGAAAAAAACGCAAAGGATCACAAGTCAATATCAGTTGCAGAATTTTTTGAGAGGAATAAACATTTATTAGGTTTTGAGAATGACCAGAAATCACTTCTGACTTGTGTAAGGGAAGCGGTTGACAACGCACTTGATGCCTGCGAGGATGCGCGTATACTCCCGTCAATATACCTTGAACTAAAACAACTGGATTCGAGTCATTTCAAACTGATAATTGAAGACAATGGTCCTGGAATTGTAAAACAAAACATACCAAACATATTTGCAAAACTTCTTTACGGATCAAAATTCAATCTGAAACAGTCCCGTGGTCAGCAAGGTATAGGTATCTCAGCATCAGTCCTTTATTCTCAGCTGACGACTGGAAAACCGACAAAGATTTATTCTAAAATAGGTGACGGCAACACTCACATCTATGAGCTTAACATAAACATAAAGAAGAACGAACCAGACATAATTTCCGAGATGACTGTAGATGGTGACGGTCACGGCACAAGAATTGAGATGTGCATAAAAGGGAAATACATAAGGGGTAAGCAATCCGTAGAAGAATACCTTTTAGAGACAGCTATAATGAACCCATTTTCAAGCATAGTCTACATAAATCCCGAAGGAAAACAATTCGAATATCCACGAGCGATAGACACACTTCCAAAAGCTGCAGAATCAATCAAACCACATCCTCACGGTCTTGAACTAGGTGTCCTGATGCGCCTTATGAAACACACACCCTCAAAGAACCTAACTGCTTTCTTTACAACTGAACTGTCAAGGGTGGGACGGGCTAATGCAGTTGACATCTGTAACCGTGCAGGTATAAACCCAAAGACAAACCCAAAACGTCTTTCAAGAGATGACATTGAAAAATTATTGAATGCCTTGAATACAGCAAAGATAGCAAAACCACCGACAGACTGCCTTTCACCAGTGGGTGAGGATGCAATCAAGAAAGGTCTGAAGAAAGAGATGAACCCGGAATTCATTGCAGTCATGAGCCGACCCCCGACAGTCTATAAAGGATATCCTTTCCAGATAGAAGTAGGTATCGGATATGGTGGTGACCTTCCTGCCGAAGGACCAGTATCTATAATGCGTTTCGCAAACAAGGTACCCTTATTATATCAGCAGTCATCTTGTGTCATAGCAAAATCAGTCATAAAACTAGGCTGGAAACGATACGGTCTAAAGCAGAGCAACGGTTCAATACCATTAGGTCCTGTTGCAGTCACAGTCCACATGGCATCAGTCTGGGTACCATATACATCAGAAGGAAAAGAAGCAATAGCTGCATATCCAGAAATTCAAAAAGAAGTGACTCTGGCATTGCAAGGTGCTGCAAGAAAGTTAGGAATTTATATTTCAAAAAAACGAAAGAGCAAAGAGGCAGAGGAACGTCTGCGCGCATTTGACATCTATGCCGGAGAACTTTGCGTAGCCCTTTCAGACCTGACAGGTGTTGAGGCCGAAAAGATACAGACCAGCCTGAAACAGGTGGTTGCAGATAAAGTCGGTGACACATCAATAGTCCTGCACGGTAAAGGCATGGAGATACAGACAGATGATGATAATGATGACATACCTAAAGCACCCGTGTCTGAACCTCAAGAAAATGACAACAATACAAATCCCACAGAACCACCTCAAACACAACCGATTACAACAAATGATAACCCACAGTCACGATTAGATATCTTCAACAGTGACAAGACCAAAAAAGCAACAGAGACTGAAGAGACATCCGAATATGTAATTATTATGAAATTTGAAAGTGACCCCATAGTTGCAGAGAAGATAAAGAACCTAGGCAAAAAAGTAGTCGCAGACATATTTGATGGTAATGCACCTGCAGTAAGTCTTCCAGTTCGTGCGTCATCAAATGTACATTATGATAAAGACAAAGGTCTCCTGTATCTTGGTAATAGTATGTCGGAACGAAATTTCCTTAATTTCGCACACACAAGAAAATTCATGCAGACCATGATTATCGCGTCCAAGTGCAAAGAACTGATCGAGAAAGGAAAGACTGCAAGTATCAGGGAACTTTATTACGAATTAAAACACAACATCCCAGGCACAAAAGAGAACACTTTTGAAGGTCAGGATGAATCAGATCCGTTGATTGAAGACCTTGAGACCATGACTGATTCGTTAAGGGAAGAACTTCACCTGAAAGCAGACAGTAGCGGTATACTTTTCGGACAGATTGTGATTGAGGATACAGGTGACAGGATTGACTGTTCAAAACTGGGAAAGTCAGGTCTTGCTATACCCTCCATTGTTGATGATTATAAATTCTTAGAATGTGAAGCAAAATACGTATTGGTTGTAGAAACAAAAGCGATGGTTGACCGTCTTGTAGAAGAAAAGTACCATATCAAAAACAATGCAATCCTAATAGGTCTTGGTGGTCAGGCTGCACGAGGTGCAAGACGCCTGATAAAACTATTGAACGAGCGCCTTAAACTTCCCGTATACGTATTCACAGACGGTGACCCATGGGGTTACTACATATATTCTGTGGTGAAGACAGGTTCCATGAACCTGGCACACGAATCAAAGCGCCTAGCCACACCTGAATGCAGATTCCTAGGCATGACAATGAAAGACATCGACAATTTCAGTCTCCAGAAAGTGACAGAACAGTTGAAAGACGTCGACAAGAAACGAGTCAACCAGCTTCTGAACTATGAATGGTTCCAAAAGTTGCACTGGAGAAAGGAACTGAAAAGCATGCTGAATAAGGGCGCAAGGATAGAACAACAAGCACTGGCTTCAAAGAGCCTTGAGTTTGTTGCAACTGAGTACCTGCCCGGCAAGATTGCAAGAAAAGAATTCTTAGATTAGATTAATCTCTCAAACTCTGTCCCGAAAAACCAAATCTATTTATGTGACATAGTCCAATTCTATTATATCTATTAAGATTAAAATTAAGGTTTATGTGATATTATGTCTGAGATGTATGCAAAAGATTTAGTTTTGATACGGGAAGGTAATAATCATTCTCTGTCC
>DAOVVY010000073.1 GCA_030636885.1 Candidatus Nanohaloarchaea archaeon | reverse complement strand
TGCCGTTCCAGAGACGGTCCAGGATCCCATAAGGCGGATAATGAGTTACAAAAATTAATTTTTCTGGATCTATACCTTTTGTCATCTCGACTGCAACTTTTGCAAAGTCTAGGGGGAAATGGTTGCCCACACAGAAAAAGTGATAACCATCGTGTTCTTCTATACCCCAGTCAATAGCTGAGATGTACTTGCTTGTGAATGTGACATAGTCCCAGTTGCCAGAGACTACAAAACCTTTGACCTTTATTCGTTTAAGGAACTTTGCGGTGAATGTGTCTGTGTGGAAGTCGCCGGCACCGATGAAGACATCTATATCTTTTTTTTCGATTATGTTCAATACTGCGGTTGCTAGTTTCTCTTCCTCATGGATGTCTGCGGTGCAAAGAATTTTCATATTAACTTTATCCTTAATTATTATTAGATATATCTATTAATAGGAATAGTTTTTTATTGTTTGGGGTTTTGTTGGTTTTAGAAATTGAATCTTAAGAAAAAAATATAAGAAAAAAAGGGGTTTTTTAAAAACCCCAATTAAATTAAAGTTGAATCAAAGCTTTTTGATACCTGTCTTTTTGACGTTTGGTTTCCAGATCTTTGCTGGCATCCAGTCAGGTCGGTTTGCAGGTGCTGCAACTTCGTTTCGGGAACCGGTAAAGATATGCACTTTCTTAGTTCCTCTCTCCCTAAGTTCGATGGATTTGTTTCCACGGTTTGCTGCCTTAAGAGCTGCCTGCCTTGGGGAGGCTCCAGTAAAGACACTATCTGTATCTTTTCCGTTCTTCAATAATACAAAATTTCGTCGTTCTGCCATAATAAACACTATCTATAATGGGGTTTTATAGTATATATTGTTAACTGTTGCCGATTTTTTGAGAAAACGTATGCAAGAACTGCATTTTAAGAAAATGTGCCGAAAATACACCTGGATTAGGCGGAAGGAAAGCATACAATTATAATGTTTTGAGGACTTTTCCCCTAAAGTTGTTTCCTTTCCGACCCAACCACGATTCTAAATATAGTTTTGCGTTGGGCATATATATGTGTTTTCATTGTCTAAGATATAGATTGAAATGTAATGTTACAATAAGATAAATGTATATAAAGAGAGATTTAAGAATGGTTCTAATCCGTATTTAAATGTCTTTCTTGATACCAGTTATCCCATCTATCATGAAATTCTTGCCCATGAAATAAGGATAGTATACCAACTGAATCTTGTCGACTTTTGCAAATAGTGCTTTTGCTTTTTCGGATATCTGATCTGCTGATAATTTTGGTTTCAGTATGTCACCATCAATTACCACAAGCGTTGGTCGCTCTGAGAATGGATTAACCTTAAAAGAGTTTTCATGTGCATAAAAGTCAACACCACGATCGTCTGTCCGCTTTTTGACGATATGTTTCTCTATCAATGTCTCAAGTACATTGACGAGTTCACCGAAAGATATTGTTGATTTCTCTAATATTATATCTGTGTTCATCTCACCGACCAGGACTTTCATCAGTTCAAGTTCGGATGCTGTGAAATCAAGTTCTTGCTGTTTTATGACATTCTTTTCGTTGTAGATGACATTGCCTTGCATGCCCTCGAAAAGGTATGTCTTCGTGTCTGCCGATATGTGGTAGCAAGGATAATATAATATTTTTAGAGCACCAAGCCGTGATTCTATGTTGGCTTTAGGTATAGTATTAAAGGATAGTATCTTCTTGCCTGTCTTTGGCTGCTCTGTTATGTTTACGGTCGTACCGCCATGCTTTGTTTTTCTGACCCTTATGTCTGCAAACAATGGCAGGCCTTGACCTAAGATCAATGCAGTTCCAGGATTCAGGTTGGTAATCTCCTTCTCGACACCATCAGTCATGCCTTCGGCATGGCTTACGGCTTTCAGGTCGTTGGGGTTTGTAATCTTAAGTATTATCTGGGTGTTACACTGAGATAAGATGTTCTTGTCTACACGGGCTGGTCGCTGGCTTATGACACAAAGACCCAGACCAAACTTTCTACCTTCAGAAGCAATTGTCCTTATTATCTTTGAGGATACTATCACCTCTTTTTCTGGACAGAAATTGTGGGCCTCTTCAAGGATCAGGAAATGTGGTGGGACTCTTCCTACTTTGCGCATCTCGAAAAGATCATGGATTAGTTTATAGGCTACAATGCCTTGTATTTCTGGTGCGACACCACGAAAATTGACTACGGTTGCCTGACCAGGAACGACCATATCTTCAATCTGTGTTGGTTCATCTGAAAAAATACCAATGTCTTTTACAAGCTCAAGCATGCTCAGCAGGTTCCATTTGGCCGCACTTTCAGTCTGGTCAATCTTGTTTATTACATCTTTAAGTGTATAGTCGCCACGGTCTTTAAGTTCCCTTAATGCGGTGAAAAGAAGACCTTTCTGAGATGCTGTGGTGTTTGAGGGACTTATCTGCGACAGTTCCATCGCACCCAAATTCTTGTCTGAGAATGTCAATTGTTCTGAACCAGGGTTTACTCTCGGGTCAGGACTGTACTCAACTACCTTGTAACCTTTTGGTTTTATCCGGTACTTATCCATCAGGTCAAGCTCTCGTTTTTCGTCATTTGCAAACCTTAGGCTTATGTATTCTCCGTGTGGGTCAAGGATTACTATCGGTATCTTCTTATCAAGAAGCTCTTCAAGGATGACCGCCACAGTATATGATTTCCCTGCACCTGTTGACGCCAATACAGTAACATGTTTTGTTACCAGACCTTTCGGGTCAAGGTATACTTCTACGTCTTTGTTTGAATCAAGGAGACCTATGTAGAGTCCGCCCTTGTCAAGTTTTAATGTATCTTGGATTATTTTTTTATCTGCGCTATGTACTAAAGAATTGGGTCTGATTGGTTTTTTTAGAGTTTTTAATATTCCGTCTTCACGGTAGCCTATAACTTCTGACAGTGCCATGTTCTTTATGTTCTTTCGGTCTTCGGAGATGCTTTCGACTACGTCTACCTTGCAGAGAATCCAGTGACCTTCTTCATCTTTGATGGTGACGAAATCTTGTTTCTTGATATCTTTGTAAGCATAGAACCTGAACTTCTTGGTGCCTGTCTTTCCGTAAACTTCGCCTATAAGCATATAGTATTCATCTCTTTAGTGTTATTGTTTGCGCTTGAACAATATTAATTTTTACAGAAGATTATTTAAATAGTTGTATTGTCTGGTTTTAAATATTGTTTATTTTTTCTTGATGAGAGTTCATATTGATTTGACGTATGCTTCTTTTATTTTTGTTTCTGTCGGAAGTTTTAATCTGTATTCGGCGACAAAGATTGAGTTTTTGATTCCGCCTAAAGCATAATGTATCTCTTCGATGCCTTTGTATCGGCAAATGATGATGCCTATCGGGGCTTTTTCCCAACTGTATCGTTTGTGCTCTTTATACCAGTTGAGGTACTTGTTCATTTGCCCTACATATTCGCTCTTGAATCTGTATATTTTTAAATCAACAAGAACGATGCAGGGAAGACCTCGGTGATAGAATTCAAGGTCGATTTTGTGGATTTGATGGTCTATCATTATCTTTTTCTGCCTGCCAGATATTGAGAAATCTGAGCCGAATTCAAGCAATAATTTTTCTGTGTGTCTTATCAGTTCGGATTCCAGGTCTGTTTCGGTGTGGTTATCGTCTAAGGTCAGAAAATCAAAGTTGTAGGTATCTTTGAAGATTTGTTCTGGTTGGATTGGTTTTGTTGGTTGTGGTTGAACTGTTAATTTTTCGTCTTCTTTTGAATGCTCATATAAATCATTTCGTATCTGGTTCTTCAATTGCCGGACACTCCATATGTTTGAAAGGGTCTGTGATTCATAAAAATCTCGTTCATTTTTGTTTTCAAGCCTTATGAATTCAAGATAATGAGACCAGCTTAATTGTCCAGACAGTGTTTGGACAATTGGATAAGTTCTATAAAACGCAACTATAGAAAACATTGTGGCTCTTGATAATTTTAAATCTATCGCCAACTTTTCAATAACTGTTTTACCATAATCGGCTCTCTGTTTGTGTTTCAATTCTTCTCGGACTATCCGTTCTCCAATCTGCCAATAGGTCTGGACTCTGAGTTTGTCGACTGCCTTGTATGCTTTTGAAACGCCTTTGTTAAGTATTGATCTTATGTCATCTCGTATAGTATTGTAATTATTTGTGTCTAGGTCTTTGTTGTTTTTTGTTTTTGAGTTTTCTTGAGAGTTTGTCATAATGTTGCCTCATGCCTTTTGAGTTGTTTGAAAAATTAGGTTGTACCAATTGTATTGTTCAAGAGGTCAGCATATAGATATGTTAACACCTGTGTGGGTGACTTTTGGTAGATATAGTAACAGGGATTATTTTTGAAAACAGGTATTTACAAAAGGAATAAAGCTATAAAACATATATACACAACTTGCTAAAATCAATGCATGGAACAAGCAATCCTTGACAAGATAAATAATCATATCAATCCATTCTGTGAAAAGTATAAGACAGTGGTAAAGTCTGTGTATATTGCTGGGTCGGCTGTCAGACAGAAAGATTATGTTGAAGGGTCAGACATTGATATTCTTGTTATTGTGGATGATACGCGCGATGATTTTGATAAACGGGTCATTGACCTTATGAACATGAACCTGCGCGAGATATCTAAGATGGCTATGAAAAATGATAAACTGGATCTTCATATGCAGGCACCTAAACCGCTTACTGTCTTCTGGGATATGGTGCGTTCTGGACAGCCGTGGATCATTACACAGATGAGAGATGCACTGATTCTTTATGACCCGTCAGGTTATATCAAACCCATACAGACGCTTTTAAATGATGGTAAATTGTCAGGAACTCGTGAGCGGGCGCAGACATTAATCAATGATGCACCTAAAAAGCTTGGTGAGGCGCGTAAGATCTTTTTAGATGATGTTACTTC
>DAOVVY010000138.1 GCA_030636885.1 Candidatus Nanohaloarchaea archaeon | reverse complement strand
TTTAGAGATGTCAAGAACTTTCCCGACAACCTCTTCTGCCTTAACAAAATCTTTCTTGCCGTCATGTCTTGTGACTACCACAGCCTGACCTTTCTCGACATCTTTAGGTCCTACCTCAATCCGTACAGGAACACCTTTCATCTCCCATTCGCTGAATTTCTCGCCCGGACTTTTATTATCACGAACATCAACCTTGACTGAATATCCGGAATCCGAAAGTGATTTCTTGATCCGTTCACATTCGGCAAGAACCATCTCGCGAGTCTTATCAAACAGTATAGGTACAATCACGACTTGCAACGGTGCAAGTTCAAATGGCAGCACAAGTCCTGTATCATCGCCATGTATGGCGATCATAGCACCGTATATCCTACTGATTGACGGTCCGTAACAGGTGATGTAACCATATTTTTTAGAACCGTCCTTGTCAATGAAGTTGACATCAAACGGTTTTGAAAAGTTGGTGCCTAAAAGATGTGTTGATGGCAACTGAATGACCTTACCTGACGCAGTCAGTGCATCCGCTGCATGTGTCCTGACAGCTCCCGGGAACATATCCCATTTAGGTCTTTCAAAAAATATGATAGGTATTGCAAATTCGTCACCTATCATCTCATGTGTAATCTTCATGTCTTCCTTTATCTGTGCCTCAGCCTCGGCAAGTGTCGCAAAAACGTTGTGCGCCTCAATCCAATGGAACTCACGACCCCTAAAGAACGGTCTTGTCATCTTACTCTCATATCTCCACACGGATCCTGACTGGTATCTCTTGAACGGCAAGTCATTGTAGCTCTGTATCCAGAGGCTGTACATCTTGTAAAGTGCGGTCTCACTCGTTGGACGCAGTGCAAGACGTTCCTCAAACTTTTTCTTGCCGTCCCCTGCCTCAGTCACCCAGAATACTTCAGGCGTGAAACCCTCGACATGTTTGGCTTCAAGATGAAAATTACTTTCAGGGATAAGTGATGGCATGACAACTGGCAGGTGCCCGTATGACTCTAATTTTTTCTCATATGTTGCAAACATCTTCTTGATGCTCATGACAGCCCATGGCATATAGCATACGAATCCTTTGATGTTGTACCTCAAGTCCGCAAGTTCAGCCTTCTGCACAAGTTCTCCGTACCAACCAGAAAAATCATCATTTTTGGATACGGTTATACCTTTTTTCTTAACGCCTTTACCTGCCATAGAACTTATTGTTTATGATACTTATTTAAGTTTTTTCTCTGCACAAGCCATAATTAATTAGAATGTGTAAACATCTGCGACAGAAAACAATTATTCAAAAATCAACAATCTTTATTAATCTTGATTTATCAGCGATTATATCTTTCTAAAAACGATTTAAATTATATCTGTGATTAAGTTATGTTGCTATGATTTTTAGCGCTATACCTATGATGATATCTGTGGGTATTTTAAGAAATTATATATCTGTATTAAAGACTAATGTTATCTATGCGCATTCTTACCATCATAATCACATTAATTCTCATCCTTTCAGTTCCATTTATCTCTGAAATTTCAGCAACCGCAACACAAATTGAAAACACACACAAAATAATCACACAGCAAGATGACAAAGTAAAAGTTATAATCACTTTCAAAGACAAGCCAAAGACTGCAAAAGACAACCTATTCAACGCCTTGGGCATCCCGCAACAAGACCCGAAAGACAAGATAAAAAATAAAATAAAAGACAACGGACAATTAAAGCACGAATTCACAAATCTAAACGGAATTTCTGCAACAGTAACTCAATCTATGTTTGACGAATTAAAATCCGACCCGTCCATTTTACGCATCACAAAAGACCGACCCGTCAAAGCATTTCTCAGTCAGAGCGTACCCTTAATAAATGCAGACCAAGCATGGCAACAGCAGATGCAAGATTCAGGCCTAACTGGTAAGGGTACGACCGTCTGTGTGATTGATACGGGCATAGACTACACTCACAAAGACCTTGGTAACTGCACTTTGTGGAACCTTTCAGGAAATGTGGAGACCTATCCCGAAGAATCATTACATCCTTATGAAGATAACAAAACTGTCAATTGGACAATAAATTACACAGGTTTTACAAATATCTCTGTTCATTTTGAATATATAGATCTTGAAAAAGATTTTGATTACATCCAGATTTTAGATGGTGATGATAACTTAATCATTGAATATACAGGTGACTCAGATGATATCTGGTCTCCCTCAGTTGCAGGAGATACCTTAAAGGTGCGTCTTATTGCAGATATTGATGAGAACGCATCTGGTTTTGTGATTGACAAAATCTTAAATGGCACCGCAATACACAGTTGGGACAGTTGTGATAAAGTGATTGGTGGCTGGAACTTTGCAGGCGATTACTGGAACCCACTAGACAATGAGGGTCACGGCACTCATGTAGCAGGAATTGTGGCTGCAAACGGTACAATAAACGGCGTAGCTCCAGACACAAAACTGATTGCTATGAAAGTCTTGGATCGATATGGTTCCGGTTATAGTAGTGATGTCCTTGCTGGCATGGATTGGTGCATCTCAAACGCATCAGTTTACAACATATCAGTCATCAGCATGAGTCTTGGTGGTGATA
>DAOVVY010000141.1 GCA_030636885.1 Candidatus Nanohaloarchaea archaeon | reverse complement strand
CTACGATCTTTCATATATCGTCATCAGTTATCTTATCTGTTGTTTCCATGTATTCAATTATCGTTTTGAAATGGTTTGTTACATCTTCCCTCACATTACTATTGAATTGACGACGATAGTTTACGCGCATTTCAAATTGTTCTGAGAGTGTTTTGTTTTCATCTGCTACAAAATAAGAAAACCAATTCTCGCGATTTGATAACTCACCGACATAATCCTCAGTAAAACATATACCCGGCATCCTTTTACCTGCAGAAGGTCGTAGTTCAAGATTGACTGGATTATTGATATATACGGCATTGTAAGCTTCCAAAGGGTTATCTGGAGTTTCATCTGAAATTTTTTCGAGATTACCGACAGTAAAATAATTAGAACCTATGATATGAACAAGTTCACCTTCATTTATTCTTTTTTCTTCGTAATTTTTTAAGAATTGTGCGAATTCCATGGATTAACTAAGGAGTAGTAATTTTATAAATGTTTTGGCAATACTAATAGAGAGAATTGGATTTTATTATTTCTCAAGAGTTTGTTGGTCGTTAATTCGATCATATGGTTGTTATTGTGACCAGAGATTTAAATATACAAATGTTTTGTTTTATAGATGCTATAAAAAATGAAGAATTTTTAATTCTTAAAACCTATGTTTCAGCTATACAGTATCTTAAAAATAAGACATTATTTAATATGAGTTGTATCTCAGATGGCCTACATCTCGAATAGTTCAGGACAGGTCATTATTTTGTCACTATAATAAATAACTGTTGCTTCAGTATATTCGCAAATACTTTTAACAGAACCATTCAGATTCACTCTGCCACCTTTGGCCAACACAGTTGCATCCCTACCACAAGAACCATTAATTGTTATTTCGCCACCAATCATACGAGAGCCCATATCGCCACCACAATCTCCATCAACCATAATATTTCCACCCTGCAATCCAGAACCAAGATACATCCCTACATTGCCATTAATTGTTAATTTTCCGCCAACCATCCCCTCACCAGTACACATATTTAAATTTCCATCAATTGTTAATTCATTGTTATTATTTAACCCGATATAGGAGAAAGGTGTGTTCACAGAAAGTGTTATCCCTTCTGTTAAGGACATATTTACGCAAGCAGAAATTAAGATTCCAAAATGTTTTAAAAGACGTTTCTCAGAATATTGCTCTTCAATGTACTGTATCATCTCCTGAATTCCACCTTCAGTAACAGGTAATCTACTAGACATCTGTTCTGCGACACCATAAGATGTCTCTGTTTCTGCATAAATCTCCAGAGTCTGATTAAACCATTCATCAACTACATCGGCATAACGGGAATCCACCATGAACACTTATTAATTATCTAACAGTTATAAATGTTTAGGTATTTAAGAGACCACCATAATGACATAACCCCTATAATATATTTTATCAACCTCATTACGTACAATTATTTTTGGATAAACTTTTCAAGAATGTCTCTGTTCTTTACTTCAGGGTGGAACATGAGACCGTAGATGTCTCTTGTCTTGTGCTTTATCCCTTGGATGCAGGCTTTTGATTCTGCGAGAATTTCAAAATCCGCAGATGGAGTGACTGAATAATTGTGGATACTGTATGCGCTGAAATCTCCGTCAAACAACGTGTTTCTCTTTTTTGTCTTTACAACCACAAGGCCTATCTCTTTGCAGGGTGTGAGGGATGCACCGAATGCAAGGGCGATAATTTCCATGCCTGCGCAGATGCCTAATATCGGTTTTTTGCAAGTTTTTATCCAATCGAACTTGTCTTTATCTTCAATGAATTTATTGTCTTTGAGGTTTGTGCCAGACAGGATTATCTTATCGGTTTCGTCTAGATCTGTATCTTTTATTTCAGGATAATGAATGACCTTAAACTTTTCTCTGTCTTTGATTACAGATACTATGGGCTGTATGAATTCTATTGCAGCCAATGAATCTTTCTTGCGGTTCATGTCAACTATCAGTATCATCTGTCAACCAGCTCCGCGTCTTTTATTATGAGGATGCCGGAATTCCCTTTTGCTTTTGTTTCTGAATCGGTTATCACTATCTTTTTCTTGAAGAAGGGTGCGTCAAGGACTGTGGTCTCAAGTTCACCACCTTCCCCTGCAGGATTTATTTCATATTTATCTTTTAAAGTGATTAATTTTTGTATTATGTCTTTGTCTAATCTTTTTCCTAGCCAGGTCTCGTCCAGCGGGTATGCGAAGATGCCGGAGATTATTATACTGTAGTCTTTATCTACAAGCTCGGTCAACAGTTCTACCTGGTCTTTCATCCAGAGCGGGTTGATGCATAACAGATTTAATTTATCGCAGATATCTTCTATCCTTTTTGCCTGGTAGACTGATTCTATTGCGCCGGTCACGATACCGTCAAGATTGTACTTGTTTTTTGCTACTTTGATCGCTTTCTCAAGGTCTTCCAGCTCTTTCTCTTTTTCGCCGGCGGTCTCGACTTTCAGGAGTGGGATACCTATGGCTTCTGCCTGCAGGT
>DAOVVY010000025.1 GCA_030636885.1 Candidatus Nanohaloarchaea archaeon | reverse complement strand
CGCAGGATACGTATACCCATATTCCCAACCTTTCTGAAATTTCATCTCATAATAATTAATCAGCGCCTGATTCTTGATATCAGGTCTTTCAAGCGGAAGCCCTACAACAACTACCGCATTCATAAGTTCACCCGGAAAATCTACACCCTCACTGAAATTAGCACCTACTACAGCAAAAAGTGCCGCAGACTTATCAGTCTTAACAAATGATGCAAATTTCTTGAACAAAACTTTCTTATCATTTTTAGTCATGCCTCGTGCTTCAAGAAGTATCTCTTTGTCAACTGTAAACTGTGCCATCAGCTCATAGACAGTGTTGAGCATGCTATATGACGGAAAAAAGATACCCAGATTCCCGGAAGTATTATTGATGGTCTTGACGATATTACCCGCAATCTTATACGACTGCTCATCACTTCGTTCAGTAAACTTGGTTGTCACATCATCTTTTATCAGGATCAGACGGTTCTCGCGCGGGAAAGGCGAGTCAAGGACGAGCGATTCGGTCTGGATCTTATCAAGACCCAATACCTCCATAAACATGTCAACAGGAGTGAGAGTACCCGACATCAAGACAACAGAATGAAGCTTATTGAACAGGTTCTTGGTCAGCATGGACGGGTCAAGACAGTCATAGCATACCTCAAACCCTAAGATACCCATCATGTTCCTTTCAGTCTTGACAATCCTAACAAACCCTAGATCAGGACCGCACCAGTCAAGCAAGAACTTGCCGACTGCACCGATATAAGATACCTTCCGTTCATTTGTGACGATATCCCCTGCAATGACCAGCTCATTTATGAAATGATTGAAGTCATCATAAAGCTTTTTGACAATATTGACCAGAAAATCTTTTTTTGCAAGTTTCTCGTCATCTTTACCCGTATGCTTGATACAATACTCCTCAACATTTCTCTTGAGCTTGCGCAGATTTTTTGAGATATCATAAAAATTGAATTTATCAGATTCCTTTATCGCCTTCTCAATAGCATCAGATGTCAGATGTGATGACATGAGCTCTCGCGCACGCCCCGGCACATTATGCGCCTCATCAATCACAAGTACTATGTCACCCATATCTTTCTCAAGCTTTGACAGGAACATCTTCTGCACAAACGGATGGAGCATATGATAATAATCAGCGATTATGACATTTGACTCTTTCAGGTACTGCATAAGTATCTCATAGGGGCACAGTCCGTTCTGCATGCAGATATCTTTAGCATCCTCAGAAGTCATGATATGTTTTTTTAGTCCATCTATGACAGAGACTGCAATTGGAGACAGATCCCCCGACTTCTTGAATATCTTCTTGTAATGCGGACACTTATCCGCGCCTTTAAGCTTCTTGCACATCTCAGACAGGTTTTCAGAATTGAGTCTTTTCGCATCCTCAAGCGCACACAACCATCTTTTGCCCACAATGTTTGCCACAGACAGATCAATATCAGGGTTCTTCTCCTTGATAGCTTTAAGTGTATCGACCACAATCTTATGTTGCATATGACGTGGGGTAAGGAACACCACAGTCTTATTGTTCTCTAAAGCGTATTTAACCGCAGGCGCAAGCGCAGACACAGTCTTCCCGATACCGGTTGGCGCATGAACCACATAATTTTTCTTGGCAGAGAGACAGCTATAGACATCATCCATAAACTGGACCTGCCCGGGTCGCATCTTATCAAAAGGAAAGAGAGTCTGCATATCATACCCGTTGTCTCAGAAGTTTTAAATGTATTGGTAATTTATTAAATAAATAAAAAAAATTAATACGCAAAACACTCATTCTATTAATCCTTAAAAAAGATATACAATCAATTCATAAAAACATGAGCGAAAACTTTTGTATCATAGAGTATGTGCGCAAGTTTAGCTCTCTCATTTATTTTATGTTCAGTCCCAGTTATAGAACAATATACAGCTACATTAAGAGGTTTACCTTGTATTTTTATTTTTCTTAGATGGTTTGCACAAGTTTCACCACCTATGCCAATCATTTTTGGCTTGACACCCCTAACAACCTGTATAGCATCAACCAGTTTCTTAATTACTTCGCATTTTGGCGAAGTTTCAGAAGGTGCTGATGTATGTACAGGATTTTCAATTGTCATTTTTATTTTAAATTGTTCTTGATATTTCTCGGCAAGATGTCTTGCATAACCCAAAACATCATCAAGATTATATTTTGGAAGTAATCTCATATCAATAAAAGATATATCAGTACCGGGAACTGTGTTTGCACTCCCGGATTCAATATGTCTCTGTGTTAGTTGAATAGTACTGTATGATGGCACAAACAACTTATTCACAGCAGTATATTTATTCCTAAACCAATCTGCAAATTCAATCTGATATCTTGATGCAACTTCAGAAGCATTTTTTGAATCATTATAACCATTAGCAGAATGCCCCTGTTGACCTTTGGTAATTATCTTAATTACCAATCTCGATTTTTCTGCAATTTCAATCACATCCCCTGTTTCATTACCATCATCAGGAACAATGATTAAATCATCCGGACTAAATAATTTTATTTTTTCAGCCAGATACCTTATACCATATTCACTTCCACCTGTCTCCTCATCAGAAACAAAAACCAACCCTATATTTCCATTAGGCTTAATTCCATCTACTTTCATTGCTTTCAATGCATAAATTGCACAAACACCAGGTTTCACATCATCATCTACAGAACGTCCTATGACGACTAATCTATCAAATTCAGAAGTTCCAACATAATCATCTAGATCACCAAAACTTACTTTTTGAAACTCACCACCATCTTCAATTGCCAAAGTTAATTTTCGTGGATTCGAATACCACTGTTTAGGATCCCCAGTTGGTACTTCATCCATATGCGTGATTATCCATGTAGTTGGAAGGGTATCATCAACACCATTGACCATCGCCACAATATTAGGACGGACAATATCTCCAGTTTCTGTATTTTGGATAACATCATAATGTTCAATTGAATCAAACACGTCACTTCTTTTTAATATTTTTTCTATGACTTTAGAACGTTTCAGTTCACCTTCTCCGCCTTCAAAACTTGGTGCCATTGCAGGAACTGCAATTATCTCACCGATATCAGAAAGCATATCTGACAGATCACAATCTATAGTTCTATTGACATTTTTCATTTTATTATTCATCTTTATCCACACTACAATCTAACAATTATCTAAACCGTAATTTATCACTTGCTTATTAATTGATATGCAATTAATCCTTTATAAAAATTCACATTTTTTAAGTTATAATTTATTTAGACCAAAATATGATATACAATTTAATCACCACAAAACATCCTCAAGAAAACACCCAAGACAATTACACACCTTTTATATTTCTATCTTCAATAAAAATAACCATGGCACAACTGATCCTTTGCCGTTACGGTGAACTCTGGCTCAAGTCAAAACCCGTAATGAACAAATTCTACTCAAAACTGATCTCAAACATGCACAAGATGCTTGATAGGGAACAAGTAGACTTCAAGATAATGCGCAAACGAAACCGAGCATTCGTAAAGACCGAAGACCCCGAAAAAGTAATAGAAATCCTTAAACGAACCCCTGGCCTAATATCAATATCACCCGTATTAAAGACCGAGATGGACCTTGACACGATAGAAGCCGAACTCTTAAAACTTGCTGACAGAAGACTTAAAGGCAACGATAAGACATGGGCAGTCAAAGTGAAAAGAGTAGGCACACACGACATAACAAGCAAGGAGATGGAATCACGTTGGGGATTTGCAGTAGGCTCAAAACATGACAATCCTGTAAACCTATCAAAACCAGAAATTCCTTTAAATGTTGAGGTAAGAAACAGTTCAGCCTACATCTTCGCAGACACTTACCAGTGCGCAGGAGGCTTGCCAGTAGGTGTTGAAGGGACAGTTGCCGCACTGATAGAAAATGAAGACGACATAATAGCCGCATACCTTATCCTTAAACGAGGATGTGATGTCATTGCAATCACAAATAACACATCATTAGCAGAAAAATTACTACAATCAACACCACAGCTTGAGATTATAGAGTTCAAAAAAGACTGGACAAAAGCAATAAAGGAAGCTATTGAAAAACACGATGCAAAAGCATTTGTCACAGGTGAAAACCTCAAAAACCTGACCGACCTTGAAAAAAAGATAGAGCTACCTATACTAAGACCATTGATAGGTATTGATGATAACAAAATAAAAGAATATAGAAACCTTTTCTAAAACATCACATTTATTAATCTAAATATCAAAATCAAAAGCATGGCAAACATACTAACATTCAGATTCTTAAGAGAACTACAAAAACAAGAAAGAACAACAAAAGAACTTGAAAAGCTAGACACAGACTTCTATAAACAAGTAGCTAATTACATGGAAAAAAAGATGGGCCTCGACCTTAAAGATAACGCAGATTTCGCATCAAAAAGAGACCTTGACCACACAAAGATAATAATAAAAGACATACTCAACAGGCGAGAGCGAAAAGTGATAAACCTTGCAATGTTAAACGCACGAGGAAACATCTTACCCCAAAACATACTTCCTGAAGAGAAAGAACTTTTTGAAAAGATAACAACAGGTGTAAAAAAATACAGGAGTACTTTAGAATTCATATTCTATGACGAAAATGATGAAAAGAATACAACTGAAAAAAAAGAAACAACAAAAGACACCACCCCTAAACAAGAACCAAGAGATAAAGATACAAAATCAAATGACGACAACAAACAACAACAAGACACAGATACAATAAAGATAACCATCTTAGACAATGTACCGCAATTTATGGCAGCAGACGGCAAAAGTTACGGTCCGTTCAAAAAAGACGACATTGTAAACATCCCAACAACAGCCGCCACACTTTTAATTAAAATAAAAAAAGCGAAACAAGATTAATAAATACAGGTGATAATATCAAAATACAATTTCTAGGAACAGGTGGTGGTAGGACCATCACATCAAAACAATTACGCGCAACAGGTGGCATATATATAGAAACCTCAGACAAAAAACTATATTTAGATCCTGGCCCAGGGGCTCTTGTCTATGCCAGAGAAAACAAAATCCCAATTGAAACACTTGACGCAATACTTTTGTCGCATGTACATCAAGACCATACAAATGACATAAACACAATGATTGACGCATGGAGTGAAGGCGGAAAGAACATAAAAGGAACACTGATTGGAAGCATAAGTGCAATAGACGGATTTGAAGACATTGAAAAGATAGTGCTTGACTACCATAAAAACCATGTCAAACAGATAATAACAATGGATAAAAATGATTCAACAAATATCGGACCAGTACATATAACTGCAACAAAGACACAACACAGCGACCCTAAATGCATAGGTTTCAAAATTAAAGGCGAAAAGACAGTATCATATATAGGTGACAGTTGCTATTTTGAAGGTCTTGAAAATTACCACAAAGATTCAGACATCTTAATAGTAAACAACATATTCCCAAGAATACGAACGAATGCTGACAAAAGGATTAACTATCACATGGACACCTATGGCACACTGAAACTCATAAATCAAATTAAACCAGAACTTGTCATCCTCCAACACTTTGCTTCAACAATATTAGAAAATGGTCCTGAAAAAGAGGCCAAATGGCTTGAAGACCAGACAGGCATCAAAGTTTGCGCTGCAAAAGATTTTGAAATCTTTGAATTTTAAATTAATATTTCATATAACAAAATACACTAATATCAAATCAAAAAACTAGATTAATTCTAAATATAATTAAATCACACCATATTAAGTACATTAAACACATATTCTAAAATCTTAAAAGACACATAATGAATAAATAATACAAATTATAAAATCGTCACTTTTCAATAACAAGCACCTCATCAAACCCATACATTTATAACTATTTATGTAACTATCAACTATATTCGATTTTTGAAAAACTCAAAAATCAAGTTTAAAATGGTGAAATCTATGAGTTATATCGTAAAAAGCAAAATTAGAGAACTAGCAAAAGAACTTGATGTAAGTATATCAAGCGAAGCAGACCAAGTAATATCTGACGCTGTTAAAGAGATTATAGCAAAAGCTGCAAAAAGAGCTGAAGCAAACGGAAGAAAAACTGTAAAAGCAAGAGACATTTAAGTAAAATCTCTTTTTTTTTACTTTTTATTTTTATTATACCAATAAATCACATGTATCAAGATTCTGATTCTATAGACCAATTAAGACAGTCTTACCTAGATAAAAAAGAAGATATAGATCACAGATTAAACTATTTCAGAACTGTCTACAACAGATCCGACAATTTCATATTCAAAGAACTCTGTTTCTGTCTCCTGACACCGCAATCAAAAGCACGGACATGCAATACTGCAATCGAAAAAATCTACAATAACAACCTGCTTTTCACAGCAACAGAAAAAGAGATTGCCGACAATATAAAACAGATAAGATTCAGAAACAACAAAGCAAGATACATCATCCTTGCAAGAGACTTCTTCACAACTAAAGACACAAAAAAGATATCAATAAAATGCGAGATAGACCAATTCAAAGACAGCATACCAGAATTGCGACACTATCTAACCAAAAACATAAAAGGCATGGGTATGAAAGAGGCAAGCCATTTCTTGAGAAACATAGGAAAAGGAGAAAAAATCGCAATACTTGACAGGCACATACTAAAAAATCTCAAAAGATACAACATAATAGACACTATACCAACTACAATAACACCTAAAAAATACATTGAAATAGAAAAGACAATACAAAAATTCTCAAAAGACACAAAGATACCGATGGATGCCCTTGATCTTCTCTTCTGGTCAAATGAGACCGGCGAGATATTCAAATAACAAGATCATTTCTTCAGATCATTAATCTTATCTCTCAACAATGCAGCCTTCTCAAATTCAAGCATTTCAGCCGCCTCATTCATCAAAAGTTCAAGCTCGATGATAAGTGTCTCTCTTTCACTATCAGACATCTTAAGGCGGTCGATCTTCTTTATAGCCTTTATGTTTGAAAGCTCATCTTTCGGAAGCATCCGGTCATGTACAGCTTTAACTATTGTCTTTGGAATTATCCCATGAACACGATTATACTCATTTTGTATATTCCTGCGCCGTCCTGTCTCATCCATTGCATACCTCATAGAATCACTGATCCTGTCCGCATACAATATGACTCTGCCGCAACTGTTCCTCGATGCCCTGCCTATAGTCTGAATTAAAGAACGCGAATGCCTCAAAAACCCTTCCTTGTCAGCATCAAATATAGCGACCAGGCCAACTTCAGGAATATCCAGACCCTCCCTTAAAAGATTGACACCAATAAGGCAGTCAAACTTACCAAGTCTTAAATCCCGTATTATGTCAGTCCTTTCAAGAGTCTTGATATCAGAATGCATATACCTAACTTTTATCCCTTTAAGCGCCATAAACTCCGCTAACTGTTCTGCCTGTTTTTTAGTGATTGTAGTCACAAGCGTCCTGAGACCAAGCCCGTTCTGCTTCGTAACTTCAACCATCAAATCTTCAACCTGTCCTTTAGAACCCCTGACTTCAATCACAGGATCTAAAAGCCCGGTAGGTCTTATTATCTGCTCAACAACCCCACCGCTGACATCAACCTCATAATCCTGCGGCGTGGCAGACAGATAGATTATGTTGTGTATAGCCCTCTTGAACTCATCAAACTTGAGAGGTCTGTTATCAAAAGCCGAAGGTAACCTGAAACCGTAATCTATAAGATTTCCTTTCCGTGAATGATCCCCTGCATACATACCATTAAGCTGCGGAATCGTAACATGCGACTCATCAATTACAATCAATAAATCTTTAGGGAAAAAATCAAGAAGTGTTGACGGTGCCTCGCCGGATTTCCTGCCGTCAAAATGCCTAGAATAATTTTCAATACCGTTGCAGTACCCGATCTCACTTATCATCTCAAGATCATATTCGGTTCTCTGTTCAAGCCGTTGCGCCTCAACCAGCTTATTGTTCTCAACTAGATATTTCAATTGATCTTTAAGTTCTGTCTTTATAGATCTGACAGCTTTTTTAATGGTCGCGTCAGGCACAACAAAATGTTTTGCAGGAAATATGAATGTGCTTGAGATGTCCTCCCTCAATTTCAATGTGACCGGATGAAGCTCTTTTACAGACTCTACCACATCACCGAAAAGTTCAATACGAATTATTGTAGACTCATAGCTCAGATGGATGTCAATGACATCCCCCCTTACCCTGAACCTGCCTCTCTGGATATCAGTATCATTACGCTCATACTGCATATCTAAAAGACTTGATATTACCTCTTCACGACTTATAGACAGACCCTTACTGACCAAAAGAGACATCGCCTTATAATCTTTAGGAGTACCGATACCATATATGCAAGACACACTTGCAACAATTATCACATCATCGCGCGTAATAAGCGACCTTGTAGCAGAAAGTCTGAGCCTGTCTATGTCCTCATTTATGGACGCATCTTTTGCAATGTAGGTGTCAGTCTGTGGCAGATAACTTTCAGGCTGGTAATAATCATAGTAGCTCACAAAATATTCAACCGCATTATCAGGGAAAAAATCTTTGAACTCATTGTAAAGTTGCGCAGCTAAAGTCTTATTATGCGTCAGGACAAGCACAGGACGCTTGTGTTTAGCAAGAACATTGGCCACAGTAAATGTCTTTCCGGAACCGGTGACTCCTAACAGTGTCTGATGTTTCTTATTTTTTTTCAGTCCTTTGATAAGCGCATCAATCGCTTTACTTTGATCACCTTTAGGTTCAAAGCGAGAGACGAGTCT
>DAOVVY010000016.1 GCA_030636885.1 Candidatus Nanohaloarchaea archaeon | reverse complement strand
TTTTTCATAATCAGGTCATAAGCTTTCAAGGCATCATCTGAATTATGTATGTTAAGCACCACCCCGCCAGAATCAGTCTTGTGCACAATGTCAGGTGATATGACTTTCATGACTACAGGGTACCCTATACGCCCCGCATATACAGAAGCCTCATGCCTATCTTTTGCAACAAACTCACGAGTTACGTTAAGCCCGTAACTAGAAAACATCTTCTTTGAATCGTGCTCGCTCATCAGTACCATCACAATCACTTATCATAAAACTTAACTTTAAGGAGTTCTTTATCTTTTATTGTCTTAAGGTTGCTGCCGTCATGTGTCCTTGAGACATCCACAATGAAATTATCATACAGTATATCACGGCCGATTATCATCTTGTGTGTCATGTGCGTCCTGTCCTGCACATTTGCACCCACCTCAAATTTCCTGCCAGAAATCTCAAGATTGACCTTGACTATCTCTCTTTTAAACTTCTTATTGACAGACGGATTCATAACAGTTATGGTCCCTATTGGTTCTCCAAAATCAAGCTCTTTAGATATTGTAGCATCAATTGATGTGGTTGTTGCGCCCGTGTCACAGATTGCGGCTATCTTTGCGCATTTTTTCGACCCGCATACATGGACAACTTCAGTCAGCCCTATTCTTCTTTTGTTGATTTCAGCCATCACAATTCACATCAATAAATAATTATCATTCTATTTATATATCTTTGAGCCTATTTTTAAAATGAATGCGTTATGGATGACATCATCAAGACCTTGACAGATGAAGAACTGCAACTTGCAAAAAGATCAATACCATACCTATCAAAAATTATATCTGATTGTCTTAAGGTCCAAAAAGACGAAAATTTCTTAATCTTAGGCGATTCTGGATATCCAAACAAGAAAATAGCACCTATTTTATGTGTCGGTTACTTCCTTGCCGCAAAAAAACTAGGTATCAAAAACCCAAAAATAATACTGCAAGACCCTAAAGAAAAGGGAGACTATGCAGATCCTAGCATAACAAAAACCTTAACCTCTCTAAAACAAAACACCCCAATAATCCTCACCATATCAAACAGATTAGGAAAACTAAAATCTATAGGTAAAAGTTTTAGAACTTTCATAAAACAAGAAGGGCATAGATTTGCATCAATGCCGAGCCTTGGTACCCTAAAAACAGAAGAAATAGACAAGATACTTAATACCATAGACATTGATTATGACTCTGTCCGCAAAAACTGTGAAAGAATAAACAAGATAATTAACAATGGAAACGAACTTCATATCACAACTGAAAAAGGCACAGATCTCTATATGAATATAAAAAATAAAAAAGCATTATCTGTATCTGGTATATATGACCTTCCGGGCACAGGCGGCAACATCCCAATAGGTGAAGTCTATACGCCTTGTCGCGGTAAATTTGTTGAAGGAAAAGTCGTGATTGACCTGAGCTCACGGATCAAAGAAGGCACACAACTGGTAAAAGAACCCATCACCCTTGAAATCAAAGAGGGAAACATTATATCTATTACAGGTTGTGAAGAGGCAGAAAAACTAAAAGAAACCCTTACCTGGGCACACGACCACTCAAAATTTCCCTGGGGAGTAAGACGGATCGGTGAACTGGGAATCGGCCTGAACCCAAACGCGAAAATAATAGGTTCTATGAACATTGACGAAAAGGTTGTGGGTACCGCCCACATCGCAATCGGCAGCAATTACTGGTTCGGCGGAACAATATATGCAATAATCCATCTTGACCAGGTCTTCAAGAACCCAAGAATTGAAGTTGACGGAAAAATCCTCAATATAACCCAATAAAACAATTATAAATTCTTTCAATAACTAAATACATTAATGGAAAAAAAGAACACATTAAGAATTTTCATATTAAACAAAAAAAACAAGACCACATTCAAAAAAGAACTGACCGTTCCCTTATACCTCGCAGACATAGACAGTTTCTCCATCTACCTACACAAGAGGTGCGGTTGTCACCTTTTCCATATAGAATTTGAAACTGAATACAAAAAATGGCTAACTTTATGCACCCTCCTAATCAAAAAGAACAAAAAGACAGGAATCACATACATTTTTCCAAACGATGAAGACAAGAATAAGCTCATACTTTACCTAAACAAAAACAAAAAAAACAGAGACACACTAAAACTGGCCGAACAAACATCAATCACAAAAAAAAGACCAAAAAAAGAATATGAGGCAAATTATTATGGATAATAATAAAACGACCATAAAACACCAAGGCTTAAATATTCCCAATCTTGACAAAATCCTCAAGAACGGCTGGGACATAAAAGAGGGCGACACAGCAATCATAATCACAGACAACGGAATTGGTGAGGCTACTCTTGCCCCGATCCTTGCTCAAAAAGAAAAGGAAGCGCTTGAAACATTAGGTTGCAGTTGCACAATTCTAACTCAAGATATAAAGACAGACACAGACTTTCTTAACCCCCATATATTTGAACATCTCACATCCATACCGAAAAACGCAATAGTAATAGTTTCAGTCTCAAATAACATAGGTCTTATCCCTATTGACACAGGACTAAATTTCAAAGCATTTATCCTCAAAAGAAACCTAAGACTCATATATTCACTTGGTCTCTCAAAAATCAAAAAAGAAAACTGGGACATTTTCGCAAACACCCTCTCTTTTAACCCCCTTGAACACTTAGAAAAATTAAAACATATAAAAGATATCCTTGATAAGGGACACAAAATAACAATAACTACCTCAATAGGTACCAATCTTAACCTAGACATAACAGACAGAATATCTCACATAGCCTGTGGACTTCACCAGTACAGAAGCACAAACATACCTTTCGGCGAAATTTACATTGCTCCGAACGAGACAAAAACGAACGGAAAAATTATAATTGACGGAACCATAAAAACACTCACAGGTTCGCGTCTTTTAAAAGACGAATTTTACCTAGAATTCAAAAACGGACAGTTAATAAAAAACACATCAAAAGAATTAAAAGACACAATTAAAACAATTGAAAAAACTGATAAAAACATAAACATCCTTGCTGAGTTTGGCATTGGTCTAAATCCAAAAGCAACACTTATCGGCAACACACTTGTTGACGAAAAAACACTTGGAACTGCACACATAGCCCTTGGTATGAACACTGTTTTCGGCGGGACAAACAGCTGCAGTTACCATCTTGACCAAGTGTTCAAGAATCCAAAAATCCTAATTGACGGTAAAATACTAAAAATATAAAAATAAGAAATAAGAAATCAAGCCGCCGGTAAAAAGCTCTCATACGAACTTTTAGCAATCTTAACATCATGGATATCAAGTATAGTATTGCAGGATTCACACCGTGCAATCTGGTTACCCCATATCCAATCCATTTCTTTCTCACAACTTGTACATATCACTTTCATCTTCATTTAAATCACCCTAATTAATTTTAAATACCCGGATCAGGTAGGTAAATTACAAAAACATAAAGACCTGACTCTAATCAATTAAATTTTTTGTGTACCCTGTCTTCAGGTCTTAAAGGTCCTCTAAGAAAAAGATTATAGAATCATCCCCTACTAACTTCTGTATGTCAGACATTTTTTAGTCAGGGCTGTATATGTGACCATACCTGTAAAGAAATCCCATGCAATATTATGGTTATTCAGGTATGACATTATCATCACACATCTAATAGAAAGTCAATATTTAAATACCTTTGTATATAGTTACATTCACTAAACACTTCAAACATATACGATCACGCGTGAACACAATATGCCCGACAAACAAAACAAAATAACAGACACGAAAGCCAACTCGCAACTGCTGGGCACCTTACCTGACGGTTGTCGCCTGTGTATAAAAGGTAAAAAATCAGTACTGTTCTTAACCGGCATCTGTGATAAAGATTGTTTCTACTGCCCACTTTCCGAACAGAGAAAAGGAACAAAAAAGATGTGGATCAATGAAAAGGAAGTCAATAAAGACACAGACATAATTGACGAAATAAAAAAATGCAGTTCAACTGGTGTTGGAATTACAGGGGGTGAACCACTAATTGATATAGACCGGTTCTGCCATTATGTAACTCTTCTGAAAAAAGAATTTGGTTCTCATTTCCATATTCACGCATATACAACAAAGATAGATTTAACAGACGACGAAATAAAAAAACTTAACCAATCAGGTCTTGATGCCCTACGTTTCCATATATTTGACATATCACGGCTGCAAAAAATAAAAGACACAGCAGAATTCAAGATAGGCATAGAAATACCACTTGTCCCTGGAAAAGAAAAGATACTCAAAAAACTCATAAAAGACTCAGAAAGTATAATTGACTATATGAACTTAAATGAACTTGAATATTCAGACACAAACTGCAAAAGAATGGAAAAACAAGGATTTGAATTGAAAGAATTTGAGGATTATGCAGTCAAAGATAGTATAGAACTGGGCCAAGAACTATTAAAATATGCCGCTGAAAACACAAAAAATATGTCCATCCATCTTTGCACAGCGTCAACAAAATATGATTACCAATACTGGAATCGTATGAAACATCGAGCTGAAAACATAAGACGTCCCTGGGAGACCGTCACACGACAAGGACTTATAAGAAAAGGTGTAATTCTAGAGAATCCAGACATTATATCTAAGAAACTATCCTTAACCCCTACTACTTACACACATACAAACAACCGCATCGAAACTACAGTAAAAAATGCGCAAAGGGCAGCAAAAAAAGGTCTTGATGCTGCAATCGTCCTTGCAATGCCGACAGATGACTCCTTTGATTTTGAACTCACACCACTTGATAAAAAAGGCAATCAAAAAGAATAGTAATTTAAAATTGAACAATATATGATATATTGCGGCAATGATTATATGCCCTAGGATGAAAGCTTCACGGCTTAGTGATTTCCGGAGTAGCTTATGAGCCGCAAAAAATAATGACTTATCAATCATACAAAAACATATAAACTCAAAAATACAAAATTATATTTAGACCCAAAACAGAACCAATATAATGAAGACCTTATTATCCTCTTCCAACCAAAACACCCCTCTTTCTTGCGTTATATTTATAAAAGATACATATTCATTTTATATTATATTCTTAGTTAATGTGTTGTGTTAAAATGACTAAAAAAACAAAATATATTTTCATTACAGGTGGTGTCATGTCTGGCCTTGGAAAAGGTATATTGACTGTTTCTATAGGCAAACTCCTCCAAGCACAAAATTATTCTCTAGCTCCCCTAAAGATTGATCCTTACCTAAACATAGATGCCGGCACCATGAACCCAATAGAACATGGAGAAGTCTTCGTCTTAGACGATGGTGGTGAAGTTGACATGGACCTTGGAAACTATGAACGTTTTCTTGAAATGACACTTACACGAAAAAACAACCTAACAACCGGCAAGGTATACAAACATGTAATAGATAAAGAACGAAAAGGTGATTATTTAGGTAAGACAGTACAAATTATCCCACACATTACTTGCGCAATCCAAAATCACATTAAAAAAATAGGAAAAGATAAAGATTTTGTTCTAATCGAAGTGGGTGGTACTGTAGGTGACATAGAAAGCATACCATTCCTTGAGGCTGCCAGAGAATTATCAGTTACAGAAGATGTAGGTTTTGTCCATCTAGTTCTCGTACCAACACTCGATGTTGTAGGTGAACAAAAAACAAAACCTGCCCAACATTCAGTAAGGATCTTAGGGGATATAGGTATTAGACCCAACATGGTCGTCTGTCGCTGTAAAGATCCATTGACAGATAGAACAAAAAGAAAAATTTCATTATTCTGTGGTGTAAAAGAAGAAGACGTAATATCAGATCATGACACAAACATTTACGAACTCCCCCTCATACTTAAAAAACAGAAAGTTGCAGAAAAAATAATAGATCACTTCAATATGAAACACAATGGAAGTGAACTAACCAAATGGACTGCTTTTATATATGGCCTTAACAACACAGACAAGAAAATAACAATTGCCATGACTGGCAAATACACACAACTCCATGACTCCTATGTATCTATAAATGAAGCACTCAATCACGCACGATCAAAATTCAATTGTGAAATTGAGATGAAATTCATCGAAACAACAGACATCGAAGAAAAAAAGATAGACCTCAAGACCGCACTCGATGACGTTGACGCATTAATTGTACCTGGTGGCTTCGGTTCCCGTGGCACCGAAGGAAAGATAGAATGCATAAGATACGCAAGAGAGAACAGCATACCCTTCCTCGGTTTATGTCTAGGTTTCCAGCTGGCCTGTGTAGACTTCGCACGTAACATCTGCAACCTGAAAGATGCAGCATCGACAGAGATAAGTCCAGATACAAAAAATCCGATAATTGATATAATGGTCTCACAGAAAAACATAGACAATATGGGTGCAACAATGCGTCTTGGTGCTTGGCCCGCAATCTTAAATAAAGGGTCACTTGCAGAAAAGCTATACGGTAAAAATGAAGTCTCAGAGCGCCACAGGCACAGGTACGAAGTCAACAAAGACTATATCTCAGAACTTGAAAAGGCAGGTCTCTTATTTTCAGGAAAATCACCCGATCAAAAACTAATGGAATTCCTCGAACTGAATAATCATCCATATTTCATCGCAACCCAGGCGCATCCTGAACTGAAATCAAAACCACTTGACCCCCATCCATTGTTCTTAGGTCTTGTAGAAGCTGCGATTGAAAAAGAAAAATCCTAATTCTCTCTTCTTTTTTACCAAAACCTTATAAATTTTAAAAAATAGTAATTATTATGTATGAAACACGAGATGGTAATAATATACTTAAGATGAGCACTTATATTTCTGAATTACATCGTGGTCTTTTTAGCACTAAGGTCAGATTTAATTTATATAACGAAAAAAATACGAGAGATATTCCACAAAAATTGAAACTATTCCCTCTTCTAATCAAACTTAAAACCGCAAACAATGATTATAATAAAACTCACGATAGAAAAACTTATAGTTCTGGAATAAAAAAGGATGAAGGCCTTAAAGACATAATTCTTAAAGACTACGAAACATTTGAAGAAATAATCAAAAAAATAGATGAAAATGAACAAATCGATGAAGAAACAATTATTAATCAAAATATAACCCTATCTAACAAAGAAATAGAACAATATCTCACAGATATTGATACTACCTACACTATCCTTGATAACTGGTCAACAAGTGTTGAAGAACAAAAAGAAATATATAACCTACTTTTTGAAGAGCCGCGTGAAACCCATTTTTAACATACTTCCACTTAATCTCACTTCTAACACACCCAACAGATATAAACCCCAAAACAGAAATGATTATCATGGAAATCCAAAAGATAACAGATGACATCCACCTAATCCAGTTAGGCGGTCTTGAATCAAACATTTACCTGATAAAGAAAAAAGTCTTGATAGATGCTGGTCTGGGTTTCCACAAGAAAATCCTTATAAAGGCACTGACATCCTTAAACCTACCCCCCGACAACATAGACCGGATCATCTTCACGCATGCCCACTACGACCATATCGGTGGTGCCTCCCTATTCAAAAATGCAAAGATTGCAATACACACAGATGACGCACCCACCTTAGAAACTGGTGACAGTACAAAAAGTTGTGCATTTGCCTTCGGAAAAGAATTAAAAAAAACCAAAGTCGACCTAAAACTTTTCGATTCAGACACAATCAGGATAGACAACATATCCCTAAAAGTCATCCACACGCCAGGTCACACCGAAGGTTCAATATGTTTGTATGACAAAGACAAAAAGATACTGTTCACAGGAGACACAATATTTTCTGATGCCATAGGCCGAACAGACCTACCAGGAAGCGATGAACAAGAGATGAAACAATCACTTGACCTCCTAAAAACAATTTCTGTCACAACCATCCTCCCTGGTCACGGGAAAATCATAAAAAAAGACGCATATGCAAGCATAAACAATACAATTAATATGTATTCTTATTAACAAAACAACTTCACGCAACCAAAAAAATATTATGTGAAATTAACACCCGTTCATTTCTTATGGAACCCGTAGCACTAAACACCCATTAAATCTATAAATCACAAAAACAAAAAGCAGAAGGCCCCCTACACCTTAACAGATGAAACATATTATATTCACGTACCCCTTCATTTCCTATGGAGTCGTTTATAAAGGTTTTGGTGTACATCGTATATTTACAACATACCCCTTCATTTCCTATGCACACATGACAACAAAAAGTACACGACCCGTTCATTTCTTATGGAACTGTTTATATACCTTTTGGTCTAATCAAGAATTAATCTTTCTTACCAAACATACCAAGCTTAAACTGTCTTGCCTTTTTACCAAAAAAGGCATCAACTTCGGCCTCTAAAATAGCAAATTGTTGCCTAAGATACGAACTTACCTTAAAATTACCCATAATATGTTTAGAGGGTTCAATATATTTACGGATAGTTCCTTCAGAAACTGTAAGAAGTAATTTACCCCCACAAACCGAACATTTACCTGTAAGTGGCACACGCCTATACTTCTCATTACATCCCACACATCGTAGTCTCTGCCCAGAAAACGTTCGCATGTTACCTTTTATGTCTTTCAGAAGATGTTTCTCTAAAATCTTTTCAGACACATCACTCTCATCAACAGCAACCGCCTGTGTGGCAAGCTTAAGCTGTGCCTCAAGCTTCTCGCTCATAGTCTCTAAAACAACATACAATGACTTAAACACCGCATCATTTAAATTATCAGTATCATGCGTGAACATAGAATGATACACAGCAGGCTTACCCATCCTATCTTCGACAAGCTCAATCTTATCTCGTATTTCCCATGGTTTCTTATATTCCATAGTGTCCTCATAAAAAGTCAAAGGATACGAATCAACAACATCCACACTCCATGCTTCATCGTCCACCTCTTCAGGATCAAGATGTGTAGTAAGCACAAGTGGTGCATCCATGGTCGCCGCCCCTCGCGTTGTAGGTAAAAATTTCCTTGAAAAATTGACAAGTGCATCCATCAAAAGTAATATGGAATCCTCATCACCATCACAGTTCCGTCTTTTAGCCGAATGCCAAAACGGATGCGCATAACAGACCTTAGCAGGCGTGAACCCAATAATCCTACCTATTATACCTGCAGACGTATGCGGTGCAAGACCAATAACCATCTGTCCGACAAGATCCTCTTTCTTCTTCACGTTATAATACTTTTCAAGACCATATACCTTAACCAGAAGTTCATCCACAAACTTGCACACGTTAATGAAATAATCTGCATTAGAAAAATCAGAATTATCTGAAATGATAATGTCCTGCACCTTAAGCTCAATCACTTGGTTATCATCAATTAATGGTTTCCCATAAACATCCTTATCATACCCATTCTTTTTAAGGACCGCAATGCTGACACCTATTTCTTTCGGCTTGAAATGAGTTATAGGCACATCACTTGCATCATACCGTGTAGTTCCGTCCTTGTTCACGTAAAGCCCATATTTTTCACGCAGTAGTCCTTTCTCAAGAATCTCCATATCCTTGCCACGCCCAGATGCACCTTTAACCCCTTTAAGAAGTTTAGGCAACACACGAACATCAACTTTTTTTGCGGCAAGATCTATAATCTCCTTAGGATTAATCTGCGCATGCCTGAACCTATCTGTAGGAAACCCGCAATGTTCTAGATCAGGAACGCTCTTCTTACATTTAGAACAAAACCTATACTCCTGCGTCTCAGACCCGCACTTAAAACATATCTTACCGTAAGCCTGCATGTTACATTTAGCACACCTAAAAGTCGGAAAATATGATGATATTTTCCCAACAGAATATGATTCCATCAAATTTCGCATCCGGCCTCCTTCTTCACCACAAGGAAATATTACCTGAGGTCTGCCTTTCATAAGCCGTCTTTCTGCCTTTTCAGGCCTACCCATCTTAAGCCCTACACGCGTAATACCTTTTTCATGAAAATTAATACCTGAAATTAAAGATATCGCCTCAACCGTATTTTTAGATTTATCAATAACGCCCAAAGACTTATCCATGTTCACCTTACTAGGTTTACCCAGCGTGAACAATATTGTATCTTTCTCTTCTTTATCAAAAACAATCTTACCTGACGTCTCATCCACTCTGTGAGGTATACATAATGTCTCAAGACTTTTCTTGACAGAATAATCAATCAATAACGTCCCACCCTCAACATTTCCGGAAGAAACCACACGAACAAGATCCACAAGTTCATCTTTTGACAAGTCATGCCAGAAATAATTATATGCCGGGTGCATAGGCACCGACAATTCTTTTGATATGATAATCGCGTCCTCAAAAGACGGTTTCCCATACGGCTTGTTTGCAAAAGACAGAACATCAATTGAACATTTCTTATCTTTCAATTCACGAAGAACTTCAAGCCCCCACCATTCCTCACAGTAACAAGACGGCAAAAGTATATGGTTCTGACTCACAAATTCACCATAAGGAATAAGCATATCCCCCATAGACAATATCTTATCCACATATCTTCTATATTTCTGCGCATCCTCTGCCGTAATTATCTTCCTAACAGTACCATCTTTCAAAAGAACAACCGGTGGTTCAACAGTATCAACCGGTGCACAGACTGTAGCCTTACCGGGAAGCTCAGTCGCAAGTTGCGTACCCACCGCCACAAACCGTGTAAGATGAAAAATCCCTGGGTGAAGTGCAGTGGCCGCAATCCCAGACGTCCTGCTCCTACCATACCTTAACCGGAATCCACCTGGTCGTGCCGGATGTGAAAGTATAGGTCTGCCCGCAATAACTTTTGATATGTATTTAGTTGATGGCGTGTATTTCACGTCAACTTCACCACCTTCCACCTTGACCGAGTTCACGCTCAATTTAAGCTTGTTATACTTCTCAAGCCATAACCAGTCCTCAAGATCAAACTCTTTACCAAACTTATTGACCCTCTTAAGTAGCTTAGGCGACTTCAGGGTAAGTCCTTCGCCCACAACAAGACAAATACCCCCTCTAATCCGGTTAGTCTCAACACGCGGCAAATCCTTATAGTTTGAAACCTCAAACTTTTCAGTGGGGTCCCCATCAAGACACACATTAACATTTTCTATAATCATTTCAATCTCTTTATCGGTCGGATGATACTGCATCCCCACAAGCCTGTAATAATCTTCAACTTCGGCCGCATACCGTTTCCGTTCAGTCTCGTTCGCCTCA
>DAOVVY010000020.1 GCA_030636885.1 Candidatus Nanohaloarchaea archaeon | reverse complement strand
TTTTCGGTTGTAGGACATGCTGAGGTTCCACGGCAGTCATAGTCATCACAATCTGCACCTGAATTTACTGAACTGTGAATGACACCATTGTAATCAAAAGAGTTTCCAGCCCAACCTGCCCTATATGGATAATAATAATCTGTACTACCATAATCCTGGTCATTGTCAAAATTGTCTGTGCAGTTTATTTCTTCTTCAATCTGGCACAGCCCGATTGTGCCTGAAACGTTTATGTATGTGTTGTTGCAGTCATTATCACCATAATAGAAACGGCAATCCACACCACCTGTGACATTTATAGTCTTGTTTTCTATGTTTGTATCATAAGAGGGGCGATTATTGAAAAAGTCAAGATCATTGTCTATATTGTCAAAACAGGTGTTGTATTCCTCAGGACATGATGTGTCTGTGCAGTTCACTGTGTTTGCTTCAGTTGCAGATAATATATCTAAAGTTTTACAGGATGCTGAACAGTCATATTCTGAAGTGTTGTAGGTGTTTGCGAAATAAGAGATATTATTGAAAACATAATAACTTTTACCTTCTGGTATATAGAAATAACCATTTGTGAGGTTTATGATATTCAATTCACAGTCTTTTTTCTGGTAGCCGTCATTGTCAAAACCGTCCGTACAGTTGGTCTCAACATTATAATTACAGACATTTTCAATATTATTTCCTATTGAATTATTACAGTCTAAATCATGACAGTCAAGGTATCCATCACGGTCATTGTTGAAGGAATCATTACAGGTTATCTCGCCACCAAGTTGGCAGATTCCACCAATGCTGTTAAAATATACCATTGTATTGTTACAAGAAGGTTCCCATAAATTGCTATTACTCCCACAATCTAATCTTCCATCAAGGTCATTGTCTATCGTATCATTACAGTATGCATCAATTTCGCCCTCTTCAACTATCGCAGTTGATGATACTTCAAAAAATTCTAAAATTGCAGGAGGTACAGGGTCGCCGCCGATACTTTGAGAGACAGAGGTATTGTCATAGGTTCCATCAGGGATGGTGCTTGGTATCTGTATAGATATTGTTTCTGCAAGGTTTCCTGTGAATGTTGATACACCGCTTGTTGTTGCAGTCACAGTAGTACAGTTTTCATCAAGAGTACAGTAACCTAACTCTTTGATTGGTATTTGGTTTATTGTTGTGCTTGAATTTGTCATATTGAATATGTCATCAACATTAACTATGGATACAGCTACTGCTAAATCTACAATATTGTTCCTTAAAAACATTGTACGGAATGTCTCGCCAGGTTTTACAGAATTAAGATATTTTATTGTTGAACCCTCTGAATCAAGACATCTTCCATTTGCATCTTGGTTAAGTGGGTCTGTAAGACAAAATGTACAAACATTGTTCACACAAGGGTCATCAAGTTTTATTGCTGATGCAATTGTCATCTCGCTTCGACAAACATAATATCTTTCTTGACAATCTGGGTCTGCACAATCAGTCATACCATCATTATCATTATCAGTACTATCGAAACAATTGTATCCCTCAAAGGATTGATCGGATAATTTTGATTGTGAAATCTTTCGTGACATTGCGGGGACCATGTCTGCAAGCCAGTTACAGTTGATTTCATCATAATAATACCCGATTGTACCAACCCAACACATATATATGTACTGCAGGTCATTGCTTGACCAACTGGTAGTCTTATGGTAATCTAGATACATTGTTCTGTTTGCGGTTATTTCACCACTATCATTTGCAAGGACATTAATTATGTAACGACCGTCACCTTTTGTGTTTTCAGAGGTTATGTTATAAGCGATTGTATAATTACCGTCACCCCAGTCAGTTACTGTCTCATTGTATGAAGCTTCATCATAACCTGTATCTATGACTGAAAAATTTGCAGACAATGATAAACCTGTGGTTTCAAGGGTTATGTTTATCTCTATAAGGTCTCCCTCTTCATAAAATACTTTGTCTCGTATTAGATTTTTTATGTCAAATGTGTGTTGAGTTATGTCGTAATTCCCATTATCATCACTGCAATTGAAATATAATGTGTGTGTGTTGTACTTATAGTCATAATGTTCTGATTCATTATATAATTTATTTGATAATTGAACATAGCTTATGTTCTGAGAGGGTATGTTCTGAGTCTTTATAGTAGACCATGAAGAACTGTTGAATTGTGTATATACAGTTGGATTATAATCAGTCTTATACGTGCAGTTTGCGAGTTCATAGAATGTAAGGTTAATCAAAGGTGATTCATCTGCACTTTCAATTATTTTGACTGTGACTTCTGGAGCTAAATAATCATCAATATTTATTGTTTTGTTGGTTTGGGAAAGTGAGGTGTTATAATATAGAGTTGCATTATCTGTTATGTTACATTTTATCATATAATCTCCTACTGCAGCTTCAGAAGAGTCCCACTCAAAACTTGCAGACCCTGATGAATCTGTTAAAACATCACTTTTATTGTCTATAAGTTCAAGTGTTGTGTCATTGAATACCCAGAAATTGACTGAATAATTTTCAATACCAATACTATTATCAATATCTGCGATTAAACAGGTAAGATTATTTTCGCCTCGGTTCAATGTACTCCCTGGTGGTTCGGTTATAGTTACATTTGATTTACCCCAGATTGTTATGTTTGTTGAATTTGTACCGTCTGAAAAATAGTTTCGTTTTGCATATGCAATTATCTTGTTTAACCCTAATGTATATGTTGCAGGTATTGTCCAGGTTGTGTTTATTCCAGTTGTAAGAAATGTGCCAGTAACATTTGTCCAATTAACTGTTGCGTCAGAGATAATGGTATCGTTATCAATAATTGTTGAGTTCAAGTCAATTGTTTCGCCTTTGTAATACGCTTGTGTGTCGGTCAATGGATAGTCTATTGTGACATTTAATGTATTGAGTGTTATGTTTGGCCCTATGAAATCTGATGTATTTTTTAAATCATGCATCGGTGAGATGCCATTGAAATCAATAAATTCAAAACGGTACTTGTTGTTCAGACCAATCCATGAGACATCACTTATAACCTCATATTCAAGGATTTTTGAACCTGTGACATTCTTTGTATCAATAAATGTCCAGCCACCATTGTCTATATTTATATAGAGTGTGACATTGACATCATTAAGCTCATCATCAGAAACATTTATGCTGTAATTGAAATGGACATTACCTGTATCCGTTATCTGTGTGACTGAATTATTCTTAAGATCTGCGAAACGATTTGACATACCACCGGCATAGTATGATATATTTGAATATCCGGTCATGTTTGGTTGGACCCAACTGAAAAAATCAATTATAGCATCTGAATCTGTGTCTTTTTTGCAGACAAGAATTATCTTGTCGTCAATCTGAAATTCTGTGTAGGTCGGTGTGGCACCATCACAGGTTGAGGTATTTGCGGTCGGTGTAATATCAATCAATGTACCGTTCGCATACCAGTCAACTTTAAGGAATGAATAATATTTAACTACAGAATCATTTATTGTGGCATTTGCCGTTATGTTTGTGAATATGGTTGATGTATTACTCTTTAAAGTTAAGTTATGCATGTAGTATTCGCGCACATAATAATTTTCAGTCGTATATATGAAAATAGGTATGTCTTTATTTAATTGGTCATCCCAATAGTAAATTGGATTCAATCCAGTTGAAACTGATATCTTTAAGTTTTCAGAAGTTAGGTTACAGAACCCGACCGGTTCTACAACCAATATCGTTTCCTGAAGACCGCAATTTGTGGCATCGGGATTTGTCTCTATATATCGTAAAAATATATCCAGTGCAGGATTTGTGAATGATAGATTTGTGAGTTCTGACACGATTGATTCATTAGCATCTATGTTTGAAGTATAAGCCCAGGTAGTGAAAGGAGTACTATCAGAAGTTATGTCATCTGAGGCGTCATAGGTGAAGTTTATCTTTATTGATGATATATTTAATACACCTTTGTTGTCTGAACTGAAATTGATTGGGATGTTGCAGGTTTTTTCTGATGAGAAGTCGCAAGTGTTGTCAAGGTAATACTGTATGGTTGCCGACAGGTCTGATGTTGTGGTTGAAGGAGTTAAAATATCACTAAACCTTCCACTATAAGACCAGTCTATCGTATTGTTTGCACCGATATCCATAGTTATGTTTTCAGGATAATTGTTGAAGTTGAATGTGTATACTTGCTTATCACTTGCTGCTGAAGCAATCAATTCTGTTGAGGAGGAAAGAAAGTTACCAGAAGTAATTGATAATACATTATTTAACTTATTAGAAAAACCATAATCCCATAATTCATCAAGTGTTGCATTAAGAATATGAGTACTGTAAGTATCTGTATATGCAATCTCATTACCTGCAATAAATGGTATAAAATCATCAATTATTATTTTATATATTTTTCGATTACTTATAGTTTTGTTTTTTATTTGATTGCCTGTTGAATTTAAAATATAAATTATAGTATTAGAATTTATATATTCAACAACAATTATTTCATCACCTGAATCAACTGTTAGATTGCCAGAATCAAGACTGAGCATTTCTCCCTCATAAACACCTGTAAAATTCCAGACTTCATCTTGTGTTTCATTTAAGATAACTAATTTATCATAAGCTGCAACAAGAAGATCCTTTGTGCTTGCGGTTAGATTTGTTAACTTTAAATCATAAATTTCAGTTGCATCACTTCCGAAATCATATGTCCACAATAAAGTCTCATCTGCGCCGACAACAAAAATGTTTTTTCCTGTAAGTCGCTTAGTCCCTATAATAACTTCATTTCCCGCACTTGATGAATTAAATTCACCTACCTCAATAACTTCTGCTTCAGAACCAGTATCATATATCCAAACTCTATCATTTTGATTATTGTCTGTACAAAGACCATTAGTTGTATCTTGACCACAAATATAATCACTTGAGTGATTCAAACTATAAAACATTACAGTACTCATATAATTTCCACTAAATGCTGAAGTTTCACCAATCTCATTCCCAGGATGATTTGTGATATTTCCAATAGATATATCCTTTACACCCCTGCCAAACTCACCATAATATGTTTTATTTGTCGTCGAATCAGATGCATATAAATATCCTTGACTCCCTGCATCAAATGGATTCTCTGGAGATCCAAAAAGTTCTTCATTACTGTCGCCTGTAATTATTTCACTAACTAATATAGATCTTAATCCCATAATTGTTGAAAAATAATCATTATCATATACTTCCCCAATCAATGTCAGTTCCGCGCTGTTTATTGTCGCATTCTGCGGTAGTTCAATCCAGACTGTGATGTTTTTTGCAGTATCAAATGAAAGCGCTTTTGATAATGAGGTGTCATTTAATTCTGCAAGTTCATATTCAAAGGTCTCTTCAGTCTTGTTGTATTTGAATGTCTTCTGGGATGTGTAAGCGTCATTGTAAGCATAGTCTATTGTATCGCCTAAAATAAACTGCACTGTGTGTTTACCTTCAAAAAGCTCATTGAATACTGCAAGACCTTTGCTGTGATTCCAGAATATGGTTTGATTGTGGCCTAATGATTCTGTTGGTTTGGGAGTCCATACTCTGGTTTCGGATTCATAATAATAAAGTTGTGTGAAATTAATGCCCTCTGGATTAAGATTACTGATTGTCAAATTGTTTTCACCCGCTGTTTCAAAATATATGTTCCAGTCAGAACCCACTTTAGGTGTTGAATATTTGTTTATTACAGTTATTGAATACGAATTGTTCGGATTATATATCTCAGAAAAAAGAGGATAAGTGTCAGGCTCTTGCATAACATCATTTGCGACCCCAGTATAATCAAATGTTGTTTTAGAAAAAGATTTTAAGATAGAAGACGTATTATCAAAGCCTTGAGGCTCTTGATTCTGAAAAATAAATAAGGATACAAAAATTATAGATATAAATAAGACTGGTAAGATGTACGATTTTCGTGTAAGTTCAACATTCACCATAAAAACACACAAATAAGTCAATAGATTTTTATCATTATCCTGTAGAGAATATTATCCGATAGGTCCCTTGTATCGTATTAGTTATCAAGTATTAACAATAATATATGTTTGTGATGTAAACTATATAAGCACCTTTGTTAATAATAAATGATATATACTTCATACACTAAATTAATCCAAATCAATTAACATAATCATTAAAGTTATTTGGGAGACGCAAGTATATATAAGTTTTAATAAAATCATAATCAAGAGAGATTATTTATGTCTGATGAAACCGCAGAAAAGGATAAAAAAGAAGAGACACCAGTTAAAGATGAAAATATTAAAGATGCTTCTTCTCGAGACAGTAATAAAATTAGTTCTGAGGACTTTGAAAATATAGATAGTAAATTTACAAAAAAAGAGAGCATAGTAGATAAAATATTACATAAAAATAAAAAAGATGAAAATGAGGATGTTCAAAAGAAAAAAGAGGACACTGTCTCTCAAAAGAATGATACGGATAAAAGAATCGATGACTTATTGTTCAGAGTTGATAAACAAGAAGGGAAACTTGAAGCTGAAAGTGGATTTCGAGAGGCATTAAATGAACGGATATCCACACTTACAGAAGAAATCGGTGAATTACGTTCCATGATTCTTGATAGGGAAAGAGCATTCAATGAGATTCAAACAGGATTTGAAACAATACAGGATGCCACAAGAGAAATCCAACCTAAAAAAATTGATTCAAAATTTGATAAGATGGAAAAAATGATTATAGACAATACGGTCAAATCTGAAAAAACTGAGTTATTCATGAACACAATCAAAGATGAAATTACAAAATATCGTATACAAATGAGTAAAATAAAAAGTTTTGATAATCTTTTGTTAGAGATTGATAAACTTAAAGAAAAAATAGATCAGATAAATGATTCTAAAAATTATGTTGATAGAAAAGCAGCCAAAGTTGAAACAATCTTTGGTGATTTAAATGACAGATTAAAAGAGTTCAATAAAGATAAAGCAACTCTTGAAAAGGTTGATGAAATATCACAAGAGCTTCTTAAAAATATGGATAAGCTTGAGATAAAATTAGAAGAAGGTGTCTTGAAAGAGGATTTAGAAAAGAAAATAATGCCAATTGATAATTCAATCAAAGATATTTCTAAAAAGATAACAGACGCAACCAATACGATTTCAGTAATTGAGACCAAAACACAAAAATGTGACATAGCCGAAATTGAGACTATCCAAAAAGAGATAATTGGTCTTGAGCACATTATTGATTCATTACAAGAACAGGTAGTAACACATAAAAACAATATGGATACAATTAAAAATAACAATCCAAAAAGCGATGAAAGATTAATCAAAAACGAACAGAATATTCTCAATGAAATTAACAAGATAACAGTTGTTGATTCTAAAATAGATGCTAACTTAATTAAACTTTCAAATGAGATATCACAGATTCAAAAGAATACATCAAACCTAAATGAAGAGTTTAATCAAAAACTAAAAGAACAAGAAGACATATACTTGAATAAAAGGGATTTAGTAAATAGTACACAAGTAACCCATAAATCGCATGCAGAGACTATAAATTATCTAAAAAAAGATATATCTATTCAACCCCCTAACACACATAAGATTATCGAAAAAAAGATAATAGTTAATACACACACAAATAAAGATAAGACAACCATGAAAAAAGAACCAAACACCAAAAAACAAAAAGTTGCAAGAATTAAAATTAACAAAAAATTATCATATAGCGAAAAAGAAATAATTTCACAATTAATTGTTGCACAAAAAGCATTGGAACAGTATGCAATGAATGACGCTGAAAAAAGTTATAAATATATTTGCGCATTACTTAATCCATTAATAGAAGATGAAAAAACAGAAAATGTCATGAATTTATTTGATACATCTCAAGAATTATATAAAGTATTATCTAACCCAACCGAAACCCATGAGATATTCAATCAGAAAGTAAATAGTATAACTAAGGATTTATATGAATACCAAAAAAAGACCAAACTATAAATGTATGCACTGTGGATATGAATGGCATTCCCATACACAGAACATGAGACAAAACGCATTTTGCCCAAAATGTTACAAGAAAACAGTAGTCTCCGTAAATTCAAACATAGTCGTTTTTGAAATTTCAAAATTAAAAATAATAATTAAAAAAAGAACAAAGAACATAAAAAAACAACTGAATAAACAGTTTCAAAAAATGAGTATAATAAAAGAACAATACAATTTTCAATTAAAAATAATAACAGATGTGTTTATATTAATTATAACGATGATGTTTGTAATTTATTTTGTATACACATATTTGATATTCTAAAGTACACAACAAGACAAAACCTTATAAAAAATATAGCATAAGTAAAAGTTATGATATGTCTTGGTATTGAATCAACCGCACACACGTTAGGTATAGGCATCGTTGATTCGAAAGGTACAATTATTGCCAATGAAAAGAAAAGTTTCTTTCCAGATGAAGGGATACATCCGCGTGAGGCGGCGGTGCACCACACTAAACATGCAAGAGAATTGGTATCTGTTGCGCTTGCTTCGGCCAAGATAGACATTGCAAATATTGATTTGATCTCATATTCACAAGGGCCAGGACTCAGCCCGTCGCTTAAGGTCGGTGCGGTTGTTGCAAGAACGCTTGCTTTGGAGTTGAAAAAACCAATATTAGGAGTTAATCATTGTGTGGCACATATTGAAGTAGGCAAGCTTAAGACAGTTGTCAAGGATCCAATCATTGTCTATGCATCAGGTGGAAATACGCAGATTATCGGTCTGTCGGGCAAGAAGTATCGTGTGTTCGGTGAAACTCTCGATATTGGTATAGGTAACATGATAGACAAGTTTGCGCGCAAGGTAGGACTTGGAAATCCGGGTGGCCCAATAATTGAAAAGATTGCAAAAAAAGGTAAATATATAGACATGCCATATTCTATCAAAGGAATGGACATGTCATTTTCAGGATTACTTACTTTTGCAGTCAATGCGTTTATTTTAAAGAAAGAGAAGATTGAGGATGTTTGTTATTCATTGCAGCATAATGCATATTCTATGGTAGTTGAAGTTACTGAACGTGCGCTATCACACACAGGCAAAAGTGAGGTTCTGCTTACGGGAGGAGTTGCGGCATCTAAGATGCTCCAAGGGATGCTTGAAGTTATGTGTTCTGAGAGAGGTGCAAAGTTCAATGTCGTGCCTGTTGGAGTTGCGGGAGACAATGGTGCGATGATTGCGTGGCAGGGGCTTATTGAGTACGAGAATGGGCGACGACAGGAGTTATCTGATACGGAACCCAAACCTAAATGGAGAACTGATGATGTTAAGGTTTGTTATTGAAAGAGATCTTCATCCTTAGATCTTTTTGAATATCTATAAACATCATCAAAAATCTTAAAGATACCATTTTCAGTTGATGAGATTGGATCTAATTCCCATTGAGGCTTAGAAAATAAATAAATATCTAAAAATACAATAGGAAGCAATAACTTTTTGAGAATAATAAGTTTTTGTTTTAGTTCAAGAGCAGTATTTATTTTATCT
>DAOVVY010000042.1 GCA_030636885.1 Candidatus Nanohaloarchaea archaeon | reverse complement strand
GTCCGGCTCGGGCTGAGGTTCAGGTTCTGGTGTTGGTTCTGAATCAGACTCTGGAGATGTTTCGGATCCTGAGTCAAGTGGAGTTTCTGGTTCAGATGTCGGTTCATTTTCTTGAGCAGGCTCCGATTCTGGGGTTGCTTCCTGTCCCGGTGTTGTATTTTGGTCACCCGTTGTATCACCATCTGATTCAGGTGTCCCGACAGGCATAATTTCCTGCGGATTATCCTGAGGTAGTTCGGGTTCAGAAGGGATTGGTTCTGAAGATAATTCATCATCCTGCTGACTATCATGTTCTTCTTCTCGGTCACGCTCTTCCTGTTCCCGTCTTTCATCTTCTTCCTGACGCTCTCTCTCTTCAATACCCATCCTTATCTCGTCGCATTTTCTCCAGTCATCACGGCCGGTGCCGTCAATACCTGCATCAAGACATTCTTCAGGAGCTTCCAGCCTGAAACGGATAATTTCACAGTCTTTCCAGTCATCCCTTCCCGTACCGTCAAGACCTGCATCGAGACATTCTTTTGGTGAGTCAAGTCTGAAAGTTATCGCATTGCATTCTTTCCAGTCGTCGCGTCCTGTACCATCAAGACCTGCTTTCAGGCATTCTCTTGGTGCATCCAGCTTGAAACGGATAGCTTCACAGTCTTTCCAGTCATATCGGCCGGTACCGTCAAGGCCGGCATCAAGGCATTCTTCGGGTGCTTCCAGTCTGAAACGGATTACTTCGCACTCTTTCCAGTCATCACGACCAGTACCGTCGATACCTGCATCAAGACATTCTTCTGGCGCCTCTAATCTGAAACGGATGACTTCGCACTCTTTCCAGTCATCTCTCCCTGTGCCATCAAGACCGGCATCAAGACATTCCTGTGGTACATCCAGCCTGAATCTTATGGCATCACACTCTTTCCAGTCATCGCGTCCAGTACCATCAAGGCCAGCATCAAGACATTCCTGTGGCGCATCCTGCCTGAACCTTATAGCATCACATTTCTTCCAGTCATCACGGCCGGTGCCGTCAAAACCTGCATCAATACACTCATCGGGTGCCTCTAATCTAAACCTGATTGCTTCGCACTTTTTCCAGTCGTCCCTGTCACTGCCGTCAAGACCTGCATCAAGACATTCTTCGGGTGCATCAAGCTTGAAACGGATCACTTCACACTCTTTCCAGTCATCGCGTCCGGTGCCGTCAAGACCGGCATCAAGACATTCCTGAGGTGCGTCTAGATTGAACATAATCTGTTCGCATCTCATCCTTGCCTCTTTCTCTCCGTTGAATTCAAGTGTTCCTGCCTCATATTCTTTTATGCATTCGTCAGGAGCATTTGCCTTAAACATTATCTCTTCACAACCGTCTCGGGTCGTAACCTTCGCATCTATACATTCTTGAGGCATGTGATGATCAAATTCTGCTTCCTTGAATCTATCTTCTACAGCCTCCATCGCAGCTTGCAAGTGTGGAGGTAACAGGTCTATGGGATCATCCATATTATCCATCGCAGTACATGCATCTTCATCGCCATCCATACAGTCTGCGCTCAATGGCGCAATCTCACTGCATTTCTCTGAAAATGATTTAATCGTTATGTCTTCACAGGCGCATTCTCTTGGATCCTCAAAGCAAGTTGACATAATCTTGAAAAATTCTTTAGCCTCTTTTTCTTGTTCTTTTGAAAGTTCTTTGTCTAATTTTTTTTGCCATTCTGGCGCATCATCATCAGTCTTGCAGATCCTTGAATATTCTTTAGGATCCAGATTTGCAAGAGTGCTGCATAACTTTTTTATCTGAGAGGATATCTTTGCGGCCATCGCAATCTTGTCTTCCTGCTCTTTCCGGTCTTCGACAATATCTTTTATCTCGTCCCAGCCTTCGCCATCCATATCATAATGAAGATCTTCCATGATAGCTTTGACCGCTTTTGAGCTCGCCCGCACTTTTATCTCTATCTCGGGAGACACTTCCTGCTCAAGAATAACCCCATATTTTTCGGCTTTTTCAAATGCTTTTTTTGCTTCTTCCTTTTTGCCTGCCCTAATCATCTGTTGTGCTTCTATAATCTTCTCTTCCTTATACTTTAAGGCCTTTTCAGGATTGTTACCAACAAGGATGCCTTCTACGAATTCGTCGATGAAATATAATGGGCTGTCAGGTGTCAGGCCGGGTCTCTGGGATAATTCAGTCTCGCCGATATCACCGTAGAGATCATCGTCTGTAGTCTCCTGCCCGAAAACCGGGGACAAAAGGAGGCTGAAAAAAATCAAGAACAAGATTATAGCGCTTCGTTTCATAAGGTTAAATATATTTTTTGTGGTATATATAAGTTGGGGGTTGTTTGGTGTTGGGGTGGGGGGATATCCATGATTCTGGCTAATTCGATCTCCCTGTGACCCTGTTTAGTGTAGCCCTAATAATTACAAAAAATGACCTGATTCCCATTTCAGGCCTGTTTTTGCAATCCCACACAGCTATTTACCTTTTGCTTTTCTGGTCTTGGTCTCAATCGGTCTCTTAGTCGTAGCCCATACCGTGATTGTTCCCAGACCTAACAGGACGGTCAATAATGTGACAAAGCCTCCAAGGATAGGTAGGTTTGCCAAGACCAAGTAAATCAATAGACCTAAGATTGTTGCCCAGACGATGTGTTCATCTTTCAGGATCAATCTACCGATAAATAATCCTACAAACACTTTTGAAAGGTATATTGTCATGGCGTACAATAATATCAGCATTATTGAAAGCGGTATGCCTATCACAGTTATCGCCAACAGTAAAGCGATGACCGGGACAACTACAAGAGTTATCAGACCGTATAATAGGGATTTCAAGAATTCATCTTTTATGTTACCAGATAACCCGTCTGATAATTTAGGAACTGCCAGGACAAGTAATATCCCTACAAGCAATAAAGACAGACCACTTAAGATATTCCAACTGAACCTGTTGATACTAGTAGGGGCCTTAATCTCGACTTCTTTTTCAATTATTGCACCTGTAACCTGTTGTGCATCGAATAAAACATCAGGACTTGCGTATGTGAAATCTCCTTTGACTATGGCATTCTTTCCGAACTTGATCTTGTCTGCTTCTGCATTGACATCCCCGTCTATTATCCCGTTGATTGTCAATCCGCCAGCAGCCATTGCAAGACTACCTGAAACATGACCGTTAACGACTATGTTTCCGCCAGCAGCCAGTATGTCACCTTCGACATCTCCGTTGATGACTATGTTACCACCCATCACCCTAAGGTCACCGTCAACGTCTCCATTGATCATGATATTTCCTCCACCGAGGGTCAGATCACCGCCGATAACAGAATTTATGTTTATTGAACCACCACAGACATGGGCAGTCTTGCCTACCGGGGCATTTATTGAGATATCACCACCACAGACCATAAGGTCATCCTCTACTTGAGAATTAATGGTTATGCTTCCGCCAAAAGCGGTTATGTCACCGTCTACCGGCGCATCAACCGATATCGAACCGCCGGCAGCGTACAGACTTTCTGAAAGCCGGTCTTCGATTATGATCTCGTCATTCTCCCTTATCTCTAGAGCAGATACTATGGGTATAAAAAGGAGTAATATTAGTATAAGAGCTATTATTCGTCTCATATAAATCACCTATAGTATATTGTTTTTAAATAATATAAACCTTGGTATTAGGTAAATATGCGTGAATTTGGCACATTTAAGGTACGCTCAGTCTAATTCGATATCAAAAGCATCCAATAGACCAATCACTTCAGGAATCGAGAATTTTGTTTTTCTAAGAAAATTCTGATTCGGGTCTATGCTGTAATTTGTTGCATTCTTGAATGATGCAAAACTTAGATTCGTATTCTTGAAATTAGTATACAATATAAATAAAATACAAGAATAGACTTCATAAGAAATAAGTAAATCATATAGCCAAAAAAAGCACTCAATCAATATCATATTAAAAGTTCATACTTACAAATCGTAATTTGAATATCACTTTCTGCTAACATTGATTTATAATTAGGTTCTGTACTAATCACTCCAAAATATGTACCATCTTCTTCGCTAGGATGCTTAACGAATAAATTAGAACCTATACCACCTAAATCACAATCAATCAATTCTTGCTGCAAATGAGCAAGATTACCATATTCCCTTTCAGGTGAAAAAATACGCTCAAGTTCTGTGTATTTTTCAAGATGTGAAAAATCAAGTACATCCTCACTTTGTGATTGTTCGCGTTCATAAATCCCATATTTGTTTAACAACTGATTTATTGTTTCATTAAGAGATTTTTCATTAGATAAAAGTTTAAATGGTTTGAATGTCGCAGTAGATAAAAATAAAAGACGTTCTAATGGATATTCTTTTAACTTCAAATCTACCATAACAGGTTCAGTAACAGAATTTGCCACTAATTCTAATGCAGCATATAAATATTCTAAATCCACAGTTAAATCAACTAATTCCATAAATGTTATTTATTAGCTAAACTTTATATATCTTTTGAAAATGTAACTACTTATAAACAGTATAATATCCTATTTTTCAAACCATTAATTCTTATAATATAAATTGTTTTAACATTACAAAAAATTCTAAATAATAAATTTAATGGAAGGTTCAGTCTAATTCTATATCAAAAACATCCAATAAACCGATGACTTCTGGAATCGAGAATTTTGTTTTTCTAAGAAAATTTTGATTCGGGTCTATGCTGTAATTTGTTGCATTCTTGAATGATGCAAAACTTAGATTAGAATTTTTGAAATTAGTGTTTTTTAGGTCTGAATTCTCGAAATTAGATTTTGTAAGGTTTGTGTTTATGAAGTCACAGTCAAATATCTGACAAGTATCAAAGATAATATTTTTTAAGTCAAGATCTGAAAACACAGATAGAGAGATCAATGAATCTTTAAAATTGAAACTTATCAGGAATTTATTGCATCTTGAAAAATTCAATCCCAAAATCTTGCAATTTTTGAAAGTTATGTTTTGAAGTCGGGCATTAGTTAAATTGACATTTGATAGGTTGCAAGTATCAAAAGTGCAATCGATAAAACTTGAATTTTGTAGAGATTTATTTGAGAAGTCTACATCCTTGAATGTTTTTGATTCAAAGTCTTTATCTTCAAGGTCCATGTTAATCTGATATTTTTTAGGTTTTATATTTTTTGTTATGGATTTTTATTTTAAAACATTAATCGGATTCTTATTTATCCAGGCTTTGACATTATCAATCACGGTCTTGTTACCATTATGGATAGATATGTCTGCATTCCAGGCAATATGTGGAGTCACTATAATCTTGTCGTGAGCTAGCGCGCTTTTGTAATAGTCATTATTTACATCGCCTATTTCCTCGCCACCGCAATCATCAGCCACACCATTTAGAATGCCTTGATCTAATGCTTCAACCATGGCATCAAAATCATAGATCTCTTTTTTTGTAACTGTGATAAAGTTAGGACATTTTTTTAATGAAAAGAAGAAATCACGGTTCAACAGATTGATGCTATCATCGTTTAGGCTCAGACAGTTTATGATCACGTCTGCTCTTTTGGTCTTTAGAATCAGGTCGTCACCTCTACAAAAAAATGTGATATTCATCCCGAAAGCAGTACATAGATGTCCAAGTTGCAGACCTATATTGCCCCGACCTAAAATAGTTACATTCTTGAATTTTAAGCTCTGCGTAACCGGTGGCAATTGACCTTTCGGCAAATCTGTATTTTTAATGAATTTAGGAAATTGCCTAAACAGATTTAACATCATAGATATAATCCACTCGATAACCGCATCATTATTGCAAGCTGGACTGTTAGCCAAGACTACATTATTTTTGTTTAATCGAGCCATATCAATATTTCCTAAAGATACAAAGGGATAGGTTACAAACACATCTTTTAGGTTATACAAATTATCAATTAAACCAAATGATTCGCTGCAGATTATGTCTGCATTCTCAACTCTTTTCAGCCATACTTCTTTTGTTCTTGGCGCATCATGGTAGAATTTTACTTTTCCTAGTGCGTTTAACTGTCGCGCCTGATCTTTTGTAAACCCGAAATCTGAGGTGACCACTATCTTGACCATGGAGTGATTTAGAGAGGGGATATTAAATAGTTTTTGAAAGGATGGGGTTTTGTGTGAGTCAAGGGTTTTTGTTTGTGTATATTTTAAAAAAATTAAAATAATCCTAATTGTAAAAAAATATAATATGTTTATATTATTTTAAAATAAGTAAATAGAATTGGTATTTGTCAAGAAATAATAATTGAATATAATAAAAATCGAGCTAATTTAATATTACAATTTGTAATATTTGTAATTATTGGTGTTATTGTTTCTGTTATAATTACATTACTTATTACTAATGCATTAAAACCTCAAACAGATATTTCAGTAGAATGTCAAATTAATGAAGGTACTAAAGCGAATTATTCTTTGGATGTTTCTTTTAATAATAAAGCAGATTTTGCTGGAAGAAATTTCTATGTTTATCTTTGGAAAGTTAAGGCATTTAGTCATGGCGGAAATAATCTAGTTTTTGATCATTGTGATAGAATAATTCGAACAGATGATGATAGAGATATTAGATTTATGTTTTATTGTGACTTTATACCTCCAAAAAGTAAGTTTGATTTAAGTCTAGAATCGGATTTAGATGAAAATATTGTTGCTTCAAAAAGTATATGGATTGAATGGTGGGGTGAAACAACACCACATCAACAAAAACATATTCAGTGTAATTAAATTAATTTACCCAATCACTTCTTCTTGAAAAACAACCAACCGTTCCCTTTGCCGAATCGGGTCTTTATCAAGACGAACTCCCCTTTCATCTTCTTGCCGTCTAATCTGAACAGGATCTCTTTATCAGTTATCTTTTCAGGCGCGAACTTGCCTCTGTCCCAGATCCTGACTTCCCCTGCGCCATACTGGCCTTCAGGTATCGACCCTTCAAAATCGGCATAACTAATCGGGTGGTCCTCGGTCTCTATTGCGAGGCGCTTGACACCTGTCTCTGTCGGCGGCTCTTTCGGTACGGCCCAGCTTTTCAGGACACCATCAATCTCAAGGCGCAGGTCGTAGTGAAGGTTCCTTGCGTGATGCTCCTGGATGACAAAGATAGGATCATCTTTATCGCTTGATGGCAATTGCGGTTCAGGTTCTCTGGTCTTTGTGAAATCCCTCTTTTTCTTGTATCCTTCAAGCATAGTATCACCATTTTCCTTTTGATAGGCACAGGTCGTACAATGCGCATCCGTCGCAATCGGGGTTCCTTGCCATGCAGATGTTCCTGCCGTGAGTTATGAGCAGGTTTGAAATCTTGTTCCAGTCTTTCCTGTCCGT